>JAIOQB010000056.1 GCA_021413585.1 Planctomycetia bacterium | reverse complement strand
TGCCTCGGCCCCGAAGCTCGCGGCCGCTGATGAGAGACCCACCGCACAAAGAGATGGCCGCTTAGGGCTGCTACGGTTAAGTCCTGACCCGGTTCGCAGTTCCCCATTGCGGGGGTCTCTCATCGGCTGCCGCGAGGCGCCTTATCACTAACCGTAGTTGTAGAGGCTGAACCGGCGGGCGTCAAACCGCTGTCAATTCCGGGCATGTGTACGAAATTTGAGTTGATCCGAGCCTGCGAGCTTTAGTACCGATGGCTACCTTCTCGGCTCATACCGCATCGCCACCGCGCCCGAGCCTAACTCCAGCCTGCTCACGAGCCTCAAGTCGACAGGCTTCGATAGCCCCGCGAACAACGTCGGTCCGTGGCCCGCCAGCCTCGGGTGTACCACGAACTCGTATTCATCGATCAATCCCAGTTCCGCCAACGCCAGCGGGAGCTTCACGCCTCCCGTGAACAGGTCCGGGCGAAAGGTTCCACCCAATCAGGCCTCGCTTCCGTCCCTGCCGAAGGCCGGAACCCCGTCCCGGGCGAGAGCCGAAACGCCGCCTCCATCATTTCGTAAGTCACCCGGCCAAAAAGAAGGGCATCGGCCCGATTGAAGTTCTCGATGGCGTGACGATGCAACTCTCGAAGCAACTCTTTGTCCGCGGGTACGGCCCGATGATCGCAGCACCCGTCCAAGGTGACGTTGATGGAATACCGAAGGGGGCGCATGACACGTTCCGTAAGCGGGCTAGTCGGGGCAACAGGACACGGTTAGAACTTTTTGTCTCGCTAGCATCGACAGTTCCGGCCGACGTGCGTTGTGGCGTGTGAGACTCACGCCGACGGAAATACTAGCCCCCATCCTACTGAACCGAACGGGGCAATACAGAACCAGATGCGAGTGAATCTCGATGAGTAAGCGCGTCCGCATCAGATGCGTAGCCAATAACAATCGTGGGCTGTGCTCCGCTCGGCCCGACTGAGATTTCGATCGATGAAATGGGGCGTGAAACAATGACTTCCATCCCCTTACTCAGTAGTCCTTACTGACGATCGTTCAATTTTGGACTTGCAATTCCCCTGAGGTCGAGTTCTCTGTCAGCTGAGGGGGAAGCCTTTGCGTCGTCATCTCGCGTGTACCAGTTAGTTGACAACGGCGCATTCGGCCCAAGGTATATCGCGCAGTTAGGCAATGCCTGACGAAGCCGTTTCACAGCCCCGTCGGTGACCCGGGTCTTATTTAGGTACAACACTTTGAGGGAGGTCAGGCCCCCCAGATGTTGCAATCCAGAATCCGTGATGCTTGTGCTAGTAAGGTTAAGGTTGGCAAGTTGAGTCAGTCCCTTGATGCGTGACAGTGTCCCGTCCGTGGCATGCGTATATGCCAGACTTAGTTCGGTGAGTTGGGTTAGTGCTGTGAGCTGGAAGATCCCCGTGTCGGTGATTTGGGTTCCACCCAAGTCTAACCGTTGGAGTTTTGGTAACTCCTTGAGGTGTGCCAAACCGCGATCTGTGACCGACGTACCGCCGAGGCGCAACTCCTTGAGTTGCGCGAATTCCTTGAGACGCGCCAACTCTTGGTCCGAGATATGTGTATCTCCGAAGTCGATAGAAACGACCTCTAGGGTGACTCTTACTCCCAACTTCTCCAAGTCGGAAATTGTTTTGACACTGGAGTTTTCTGCGCGATATTCACGGCGGACCGGCTTCCGGCCCCCTGGAACTACGAGGTCAAACGGCGGGATCGCCGGCAATTCTTGCGCCGACATGGCGCGGTTTGCCGGCACCGCTCCTTTGGCATACTTTTGGTCCGGCTGGCTGAGTTTGGCCAGCGGAATCGTAATGACGTTACCCTCCTTTATTCTCAGGCGTACTTTGTCCCCTTCGACGCCGAGGAACCGGGCCTCAATATGGTGTGCGCCGCTGACGTCGGTCCACGTTCTCAACGGCGGCTCGGTGGTAGGGTCAATTGGTGCACGAACCGCTGCATTGGCGGAAATCGCCCCCGTTTCGGCTGATCCGGTAACAACCGCTTGCCCAGACTTTTCGACGATCGGCTTGAGCGTTGCCGGCAATTCGGCCCAGCCACTGGGCGTTTTGAGGCTCAGCGCCACGCGGTTGCCGTCTTCGGTGACCGACAGCCCGGCGACCAGCTCATCGAGAAGTTTCATGATCGACAGGCGAATTTCGGGCGGTGTGCCCTGCTCGATCTTGCCCCGCTCGGAGCCATACGATTTCTTGATGAAATCGAGTGCCGCCTCAAAGTGTTTTGACAGATCCTTGCCCGCCGCGGCGTCGTTCCCTTCCACACCCAGTTTCAGCAGATGTCCGCCCGAAAGGTCGAACGTCATCGCGGCCCACTTCATTTGGCTGGGGGCTGTGGCCCCCCACGTCAACAGCTCGTTTACTACGCGCACGAACGAATTTGGTTGGCTGCCCAGTTCATCAGGGGCGGGTTTCAGCAGCCGCTTCTGGACGTTCTGGACAGCGTTCTTGACCGTCGGCCCCAGCGGCGCCATCACCCCCGCCGCGAGCACATCGTGGTTGCTGTACATGCTCGCGAGCAAGTCAACCAACGGGCTCTTGCTTCCGCCGGTCGTGAGCATCTGCTGCAAGCTCTTCTCATCAGCATAGACGAAAGTCCGGGCGTCCGGGAAGCAGAACGCGAGGGGCCCCAACGGCGTAGTTTCGGCAGAGCGTGAATACTTCTTGCCGCGGAACTCGCTTGGCTGGCTATTCAGGGCAGCCGGCACGAGCTTCCGATTGGGGTCCATGGCCATCGAAAAACGAACCACAACCCCGAAACTGACCAGCCCGGCGTTTGCCGTCTCGGGCGCGGGGGGACCAACCAGAATCTCGATCTCGTCGATCTGCCGCGGACTGACGCCGGAAAGAAACGCCGTCCATTGTAGAATCGCCTGATCAACCTTCTTCGCAGGCATCATCTTGACTAGCGGAGCGTCAAACATCCTCCGCGGATGCACGACCAAGGCCGCACAAAATCCCGGCTGGATATACGTCACGTCAATCTTCTGCGCCGGACCCTCGGCCAGCGAGTCGGCGGCTGTCGCGCACCAGCAGGCGAGACACAGTGCAAGGTGAGTTGAAATTCGCATTGGATACCCCAGTGTCAGGTCGGCCCCTCAAGTTGAGGAAAAAGATCGTCGCGGTGCTCCCGCTCTTCCCTCGCAATATCAGATCTGCGCAGGCCCAGGCATCCAGCCACGATCATCATCACGATTCTGGACGAGCGGCCTTTTATCTGTCAAGCGTTGTACGGAACTTGGGCGAACCCCCGGGCTATGGAACGGGACTCGCCAGTTCGACGATCACTTGTTGAGTTGATGGCTGTTTGAACGCCGGGAGGCCATTTCCCCCCCCGGAACAGAGAAGAGGGGTAGAGGGGGTCCAGGGGGAGAGGGGACTCGTCTCCCCCTGGTGTGCGTGAACGCAAAAATAAACCTTCGCGGCGCAGCCGACCAGTTTTGCTCGTGCGCAGAAAAAAGGACATCACGCTTTGCAGCAGAATGTTGGCGGCCAGTTGACAGCGGCCCGCCTTTCGTTACGGTTCAACAAGACCTATATCAGCATGGCAACTGTTCCAGTTAAAGCAAGACATCCATCTGAACCAAGAAACTAGGAGCCTCCACATGGCCGCCAAAAATATCTCCCAAAAAGCTCGGCTGAAGCGGAATATCGAAACTGCTCGGCGGCTGACGGACACGATACTCTCTTCGTTCAAGGGGGAGAAGGAATGGACCCACCAAGTACACCCGAAGGCGAATCACCCGCTCTGGATCGCCGGACACCTAGGGCAGGTGGATGATTTTTTCGTATCGATGGTGGCCCCGGATCGCCGGCGGCCGATCGAGGCGTGGGTCGGCAAGTTCGGCATGGGTTCGCAGCCGATCCCGGACATCTCGGCGTATCCACCGGCGGAAGATGTTCTCGCCTACCTCCGCGAGCGCCGGCAGACGCTGCTCTCGGTGCTTGAAGAACACGACGACGACTGGCTGTCCCAAAGCACCCCGCCGGGCACGCCCGAGTTTCTGCCGGACAATGCCTCGGTATTTGAAATGGCGGTGTGGCACGAAGGGATGCACGCCGGGCAATTGACGATGGCGCACCGGGCGCTAGGGTACCCGCCGGTGATGGGGCAGCCCTAAAGCATTTCAGATTTCAGATTGGGTTAAGCAGTGAGCAGTGAGCTTTGAGCAGTGATACTGTCGCCCACAGTCCTCGGCTCACTGCTGACTGCATCTCACCCTCCCGCCGTTACCAAAATCTTCCCTGCTGCTTCGTACCCCAGTGTGATTTCGCCGTCACCCACTTGAATCACCACCACGCCCGCTTCGCTCCGGTTGCTCATCACGCGACCGGCGGTTCCCACGGCCAGGCCGCTCTCACTTAAGAAGCGCAGAAACTCAGGGGACTGATCGATCACGCGCGACAGGCGGAATTGCTCGCCGGGCGTCCGAGTGGTCAGCGTGTGGGCGTCGGGCGTATGGAGCGAGCCGTCGGCTTTGGGGATCGGGTCGCCGTGAGGGTCGGCTTCGGGGAATCCCAGCCGGGCGTCGATCCGGTCGACCAGCAGGTCGCTCACCGCGTGCTCGATGTGCTCGGCCTCGGCGTGGACTTCGTCCCACGTCATGTCGAGCGTACGGGAGAGAAACAATTCGATCAGGCGATGGCGGCGCAGGATGCGCAGCGCCAGCGCGCTGCCCGCCGTGGTGAGTTGCACCCCTTCGTACGGCATGTAAGTCACCAGCTTGCTCTCGCTGAGCGTCTTGAGCATGCTCGTGACCGTGCCGGGCGAAACCCCCAGCGCCGTGGCGATTCGCCCCGTGGCCGCGGGGCTCCCTCCTTGTGCGGCAACGATCTGGTAGATCGTCTTGACGTAGTTTTCGACGGTCAGACTGGGCATGAGGGACGGATGTGGAATTGAGGATTGAGAATTGAGGATTGAGAAGGGCCATTTTAGGCGGCGAAGGGGGGCGAGACTATGCCTGGGGGCGTGAGAAATGGGGGGCGGTGAGGCCATTGCCCCGCCGAGTGGCGTTCGCCATGATGGGGCGGATCAAAAACGCAGCGTGGGTTATATCCGTGAAGCTCAACGAACGTGCCCTGGAAGTCTGCCGGCAGTTTCATGCCCATGGCGATGCGCTGCGCGTGCAGCTTTCAAAACTCTCGTGCGGCACGCAGATCATCGATTGCGGCGTGGAAGCGGTCGGCGGGTTGGAGGCGGGGCGGCTGCTGGCCGAATGCTGCCTGGCGGGACTGGGGAGCGTGGCGTTTGTGCCGGGGCGGGCCGACGTGTGGCCGGGGCCAGCAGTGCAGGTGCGCACTGATCAGCCGATTGCCGCTTGCATGGCTTCGCAATACGCCGGCTGGGAAGTGAAGGGTGACGGCTTTTTCGCAATGGGTTCCGGCCCGATGCGAGCGGCGGCCAATCGCGAAAAAATCTTCGAAGCGATCGGCTACTCCGAACGTCCCAGCGTGGGGGTTGGCGTGCTCGAAAGCGGCAAGCTGCCCTCGGCGGCAGTGGCGATGCAGTTGGCGGAAGCGTGCGGCGTGGCGGCCCGCGACATGTTGCTGCTGGTCGCCCCCACCGCCAGCCACGCCGGTAACGTGCAGATCGTCGCCCGCAGCATTGAGACGACACTGCACAAATTGTTCGAGTTGGGCTTTGACCTGGAGCGAGTCGAGAGCGGCTGGGGCGTGGCGCCCTTGCCGCCGGTCGCCAAGAATGACCTTGCCGGCATTGGGCGGACCAACGACGCCATTCTGTACGGGGCCGAAGTCGTGCTGTGGGTACGTGGCGACGATGAGAGCTTGAAGTCAATCGGCCCACAGGTTCCCAGCAGCAGTTCGCGCGACTACGGCGAGCCGTTCGCAGCGATCTTTGCCCGATACGAAAACGACTTCTATAAAATCGACAAGCACTTATTCAGCCCGGCGGTGGTGCGGTTGGTGAACCTCGACACGGGCAACTCATTCTGCTTCGGCCGCGTGGCGCCGGAGGTGCTGAAGAGATCGTTTGGCGAGGCCGAGTAGGTCTCGCCTGCCAGGCGCGACCTGAGCGACACGCGGGCACGGGCCATAATCTGCCATGAAGATCGCGCTGCTCGGCTCCACCCAAAGCTGGTACTACCACGACATCTGCCGCGCCGCCGCGGGTCGGCATGAGATTGTGGCGGTGACGTTCCGGGAGTTGAGGTCGAAGGTAATTGTTGGCCCAACGCCTCGCGTTCCCCCTTCCTCCAGCCTCCAGCCTTCAGCCTCCAGCCTGTCCAGCGGCGGCGTCGACTTGCTCGCCGCCGATTGCGTGCTGGTCCGCACGATGCCGCCGGGGTCGCTGGAGCAGGTGGTGTTTCGGATGGATGTGCTGGCCGAGTTGGAGCGGGCAGGGCGGCCGGTGATCAATCCGCCGCGGGCGATCGAAGCGGCGGTGGACAAGTATCTGGCCACGATGCGACTGCAACAGGCGGGGCTACGCGTGCCGCCGACGATTGCTTGCCAGACGGCCGACGACGCCCAGGTGGCTTTCGTCGAACTCGGCGGCGACGTCGTGGTGAAACCGCTGTTTGGTGGCGAAGGTCGCGGCATCGCTCGATTGACGGACGAAGCGTTGGCGGAGCGGACGTTTCAATTGCTGGAGCAACTCGGCGCGGTGATTTACTTGCAGCAATTCGTCCCGCACGAAGGGTTTGATCTGCGGCTGTTAGTAATCGGCCGCCGCGTGCTGGGGATCCGCCGCCGCAACCCGCTCGACTGGCGCACCAACGTCAGCCGCGGCGCCACGGCCGAGCCGCTGGAGGTGACGGCCGACCTGGCGGAGCAGGCGCTCCGTGCGGTCGACGCCATCGGGGCATGCGTGGCGGGGGTTGATCTGTTGCCTGGATGCGACGGCGAGCTGTATGCGATAGAAGTCAACGCGGTTCCAGGTTGGCGCGGGTTGGCCGGGGCGCTGAAGGTTGACGTGGCGAAATTGTTGGTTGAGTTTATTGAGGCGCAATAGCTGTGAGCGGAATGGCGCTAGCCACCGGTCTCAGTTGGCGGCCGGCATTTGGAACCCGCGGCTAGCGCCTTGCGGCTCAGTTCTGGAACTACACGATCATGAACCAGCCGGAAGTGAATGTCGCGCGACGGCTGGCCGAACATGCGCGCCGTTCGCCCGATCAACTGGCGGTGGTCGAGCCGGCGCCGCACGGCAGTCGCGCTTCTACAGAACGCCAACTCCTCCTCGGCCGCCGCCATCCATGGCGCGCGATCACGCAGCGACAACTGGATGCCGACGCCGATCGCCTGGCGGCCGGTTTGATCGAGTTGGGCGTGACCCCCGGCATGCGGTTGGTCCTGCTGGTCCGGCCGGGGATCGACTTCGTCGCGCTGGTGCTGGCGATGTTACGCTCGGGAGCTACTGTGATATTGATCGATCCCGGCATGGGGCGGCGCAATCTGGTGCGCTGTCTGGCGGAGTCCGAGCCGGAGGGGTTTGTCGCCATCAGCATTGTGCAGGCGGTTCGCGCGATGCTGCGAGGGCGGTTTCCGAAGTCGCGGATCCATGTGACCGTGGGACGCCGCTGGGGCTGGGCTGGCGTGACGCTCGACCAGTTACGCCTAATGGGCAAGCGACGCCTGCAAGCGGCCGGCGAGTCGCACGTCCGGACGACTGCCGAAGATCCGGCCGCGATCATCTTCACCACCGGCAGCACCGGCCCGCCGAAGGGAACGCTCTACAGCCACGCCAACTTCGACCACCAGGTGACCGAGATTCGCGATCAGTACGCCATCGAGCCCGGCGGCGTAGACATTTCCGGCTTCCCGCTCTTTGCGCTGTTCAACTCGGCCATGGGTGTGACGACGGTTTTTCCGCGAATGGATTTCACTCGGCCTGCGGACGTCGACCCGGCGGAGATCGTGGCGGCGGTGGAGGATTTTCGCGCCACACAGATGTTTGGCTCGCCGGCTCTTTGTCGACGCGTGGGCGAATATTGCCGCGAGAAGCAACAGCGGCTGCCGACGCTACAGCAAGTGTTTTCGGCCGGCGCCCCGGTGCCGGGGCGCGTGCTGGCCATGATGCAAGAGGCAATCGGACCCGAGGGGACCGTGCATACTCCGTACGGCGCTACCGAGGCCCTGCCCGTGGCGACGATCAGCGCCGCCGAAGTGCTGGGCGAAACTCAGGCGATTACCGACCAAGGGGGCGGTGTTTGCGTGGGGCGGAAGTTTCCTGGTATCGAGTGGCAGGTGGTGCGAATTGTCGATGGGGCGATCCCTTCGCTGGCCTACGCCGAGCCGCTGTCGATGGGCGACGTCGGCGAATTGATCGTCTGCGGCCCAGTGGTCACGCGGCAGTATGCGACGCGCCGCGAGTTCAATGATCTGGGAAAA
Source organism: Planctomycetia bacterium (assembly GCA_021413585.1). GTDB lineage: Bacteria > Planctomycetota > Planctomycetia > Pirellulales > UBA7805 > JAIOPX01. Next base: position 2,468 of record JAIOQB010000056.1, on the reverse strand, counting down.
ATTTCTGACGGGCCAAGACTCTGGCATCGGATGGGAGACGTCGGCCGGCTGGACGAGGAGGGGCGATTTTGGTTCTACGGCCGACTGACGCATCGCGTGGTGACGGCCGGCGGGACGTTGTTCACGATTGCCTGCGAGGCGATTTTCAACACGCACCCCCGCGTGTTCCGCACGGCGCTGGTGGGGGTGGGGCCCAAGGGGACGCAGCGGCCAGTGATAGTCGTCGAGTTGCAGCCGGGCCGGCAGAAGGACTCGGCGGCGAAGCAGGAGGCGCTGCTCGATGAACTGCGGCAGTTGGGAAGCCAGCACGCGATCACCCGCGAGGTCCGAGATTTTCTTATTCACCCCAAGCTGCCGGTGGATATTAGGCACAACGCCAAGATTTTTCGGGAAAAGCTGGGCCCGTGGGCGGCGGGGAGGATTTCAGATTTCAGATTGCAGATTTCAGATTGAAGGGCAGCGGCAGTGCGGTTTGCGACTGGGCCGGCGGTTTGGCTGGTGTTACACTGGGGGATTGACGGTCCGACGGCTGAAAACGGCGCCTGCTTGTCTGTTCGATTGAATCTCTGAATATCTGACCCTACTACTCTCGGGCGTGTCGCTGATGGCCGTCGCTTGGTTTTGCAACATTGCCGGCAAGATTCGCGGGCCACTGGCGCCGCAGGATTTGAAGGCGTTGGCGGCGTCGGGAGAGTTGCTGCCCGAGGGGTTGGTGCGGCAGGGGACCGAAGGGGCGTGGGTTAAGGCGGCGCGAGTCAAGGGATTGTTTCCCGCCGGGGCCGACGGAGCAGGGGCCTCCAAGCCAGGCGCGATCGATCCCCCCGCCACGACTCCTAAGAGTTCGGGGGCCGCGAAGACCGCTCCGCGCGAGCCCGGCTCCTCGTCCGCGAAGTTGGCCGGCGGATCCGTCGCGCCGCTCCCGAATCTGGCCTCCGAGTTGGACGATCTGGGCCCTCTGCCCGGGCCGAGCGCGCTACCACCGCTGCCGAGCGTCGCCACCCCAACTTCACGAACGGAACTGCCCCGCAAAGAATTGCCAAGAAAAGAGCAGCCTCGCCCGGATCCGCCGCGCATGCCAGCCGTGCCGCAAGGTTTTGTCGTCCCCGTGGGGCAACCTGTGGCGAGTGTGCCGCCGCGGGCCCCGAACGACGCGGCGAGCTTTGCCATCGATGGTCGAGAAGAGCGGTCCGGCGCGCGTCAGCGTCTCAGTGCAGCGGACCTGGCTGAAGCTGGGGGGCAGCTTCCCTCGGCCCGGGTGATGGCGGTGGCGATTGTGGGCGTGCTGTTTGGTTTCGTGGGAGTCTGCTTGGGCTTCGCCCCGATCGTGCCGATTATCGTGGGGATTGTGGCGGTGATCATGGCGCTGCGCGCGGTGGGGATGGCGGCGGTCCGCGACACCATCACGGTGGGCACCGCAATGATGGCGGTCATTCTGGGGCTGGTGGCGGGCGGTTGGGGCACGTATAGCACGTTGACGCGCAACGATCCGCTGCGGGAACTGTCGCAACTAATGAACTCGGCGGTCTCGGGGCGTTCCGGAACGAGGGGCGGAGGAGGACATGGCAGTCTCGCGCCGTACGCCGCCATCGAAGAGGTCGCGCTGGTCGGTCCCTGGAAAGTGCAGATCACAGAGGTTGCCGTCGGCGCGCTGCCGCCGCCCGATACTGCTCCGGGTGCGCCGCGCATGGTTGCGATGGGTTCCAAACCCTATTTGCTGGTGAAAATGCGGCTGGATAATGCCAGCAAAAAGAAGCTCGACTATACCAGTTGGAGCGGTACAGTGACTGGCGGCGAAGCCCCGATAGTGCAAGACAACGCCGGGAGCCGCTACAAGCGAGTGGTCGGGAAGGGGGGCGCGCTCCTCGGGCAGTTGCGGAGTGAATCGTTTTATCCAGGGGATGCAAAGGTCGATTTGCTGGTGTTCGAGCCGCCGGTGGAAGGGGCCGAGTACCTGGACCTGACGTTGCCTGGCGCTGCCATCGGCGAAGTGCAGCCGCTGAAGTTCCGCATCGCGAAAGCACAAATTGAGAAGCTCGATCCGCCCGCAGCCGCGCCGCCCGCGGGGCCGCCCCCTAAACCAGGTGAAGTCCGTTCGCAGCCCGAGGACCGTAAGTAGGTTCCGCCTGCCGGGCGGTACCTTCGCGTTACGTTAAGGCAATCGTTGCACTCAGGGCCAGGTCACGCCCGGCAGGCGGGACCTTCCTTGCCGGAATCACCTCTCGCAATTCGGATCTAAACCATTTCCACGCTCACTCTGGTCACCGGCGGCACGGGCTTCATGGGCCGTTATGTCATCGAGCAACTGATGGTCCGCGGCGATCGGGTGCGGGCACTGGTGCGCCGCGAGGACGCCGGCCTGCGAGTGCTGGGTGTCGAGCAGCACCTTGGCGATCTGCGCGACGCGGCCGCGGTTGCGAAATCGTGCAATGGCGTTGACATCGTTCAGCACATCGCCGGCGTGGCGGGGA
>JAIOQB010000178.1 GCA_021413585.1 Planctomycetia bacterium | reverse complement strand
CCAGCAGTTGTTCAACCTGGCCCGCACGCCGGCGATGCGCGAGTTGCTCACGCCCGAGATGAAGCCCAATGAGAAGATGTACGCCGCCATTGTGACGTCGATCTTCCTGGTCGGCTGGGCCACCGGGGGTTTGATCTTCGGTGTGCTGGGCGACCGGATCGGGCGGGCGCGGACGATGCTGCTGACGATCCTGCTGTATTCGATCTGCACGGGCCTGAGCGCGTTCTCGACCAACGTGTGGGATTTTGCGGCGTATCGATTCATCACGGGCCTGGGCGTGGGCGGGGAGTTTGCCGTGGGCGTGGCGCTGGTGGCGGAGGCGATGCCGAGTCGCGCGCGGCCATTTGCGCTGGCGCTGTTGCAGGCCCTCTCGGCGGTGGGGAACATCACGGCCTCGGTGGTTAGCATCGGGCTGGGGCATTTGGAGCAGGAGGAACTGCTGCTGCATTTGCCGAAGATCGCGGGCTTCGCGCTGACGCCGTGGCGGTTGATGTTTTTGATCGGCACGTTGCCGGCGCTGCTGGCGATTGTGATTCGCCGCCGGTTGAAGGAGCCCGAACAATGGAAAGCGGTAGCCGATCATACCGCCGCCAAGCAACTCGGCTCGTATCGCGAGTTGCTGGGCGACCCGCGCTGGCGGCGGCGGGCGTTGGTCGGCATGGTGTTGGCCGGCAGCGGCGTGATCGGCGTGTGGGGGATCGGGTTCTTCAGTCCGGACTTGAATCGTTCACTGTTTCGCAAGCAGTTTGAGGCGGAAGCGCGCGAGCGGGGGGAAGCGGTTCTGGATCGAGATTTTGTTCTGTTGGCCATACGTTCCCCGGCCGAAGCGGCGAAGTTGGAACCGCGGCCGCGCAAAGATCAATTGCTTAGCTTAGTCATGACCAACGATGCCGGCGCGCTGTTCGACGCGGCCATGCGGCTGCACGGCGAGAAGAAGCAGGTGACGGTTGACGAGTTGCTTCTGCTGTTGGACCAGCCGTCGGCTGGCGTGCAGTCGCAAACGACGATGGAGCGCGAACGGCGCCGCGCGTACCTCGTCGGCGAGCCGGCGGCCGGTATGACGATCCCGCAACACGCCGCCCGCATCGCGGCCCGCAATGCCGACATTGACGGCCGGCTGACGCGCTGGGGGGGTTATACGCTGCTGATGTTTCACATCGGCGGGTTCTTTGGGATGTACGGCTTTGGGATGCTGACATATCGCGTGGGGCGGCGGCCGGCGTTTGCCGTGTCGTTCCTGGCGGCGATGTTCGCCACGGCCGCGGTGTTTGCCGGCATTCAAACGCCTGGCGACGTGCTGTGGATGATGCCGATCCTGGGCTTGTGCCAGATGACGTTGTTCGGCGGCTATGCGATTTATTTTCCAGAATTGTTTCCGACGCGGCTGCGGAGCACCGGCACGTCGTTCGCGTATAATGTGGGGCGATTTGTGGCGGCACTCGGGCCGCTGTTTCTGGGAGCGTTGGCCACTGGCGTGTTTCAACATCATGCAGAGCCGCTCCGCTGGGCCTGTGTGTCGATGAGCGCGGTGTATTTGATCGGACTGGCGGCGCTGCCGTTCGCGCCGGAAACCAGGGGCCAGCCGCTACCGGAGTGAGAGTTCGCAAGAATGGGATTTCGTCGGGTGCCTGGGGCCGAACGAAGCGCAGCGCAGTGAAGCCCCAGCGAAGTGTCGAAGAGAGGATGCATAGTTGATTAGCAGGGCCACGCGTTACCCTCCCCGGCCCCTCCCTGAAAGGGAGGGGGGTTCACGCGTTGGCTGGCTCGAGCTGAACGGAGTGCAGCGAAGTAAAGCCCCAGTCCATTGGTTCTGGGGCATCGCCAACGGCTCTGCCCCAGGCACCCCAACATTGACTTGTCGATGCGTGATCGATTAATACAGCCACGCGTTACCCTCCCCCGGCCCCTCCCTGAAAAGGAGGGGAGTGTTCCATGATCTGGGTCTGGATCGGATTCATCGCGCTGGTGCTGTTGTTGCTGGCCCTGGACCTGGGGGTGTTTCACCGGCATTCGCACGTCATGACGGTGCGCGAGGCGCTGGTATGGTCGGGCGTGTGGATCACGCTCGGGGTGAGCTTCTCGGTATTCATCTATTTTGGCTACGAGAACCACTGGCTGGGGCTGGGAAACGAAGTCGATCAGATCGATCACAAAGCCAACGACGGCGCCTCGGCCGTGGCTAAATATCTGACGGGCTACGTCCTGGAAAAATCGCTCTCCGTCGACAATATCTTCGTGATCGCAATGTTGTTTGGATTCTTCGCGGTGCCGGCGATCTACCAGCACCGGGTGTTGTATTGGGGGATCCTCGGGGCGCTGCTGATGCGCGGCGGAATGATCGCGCTGGGGAAGCAGTTGATCACGCAATTTCATTGGGTGCTGTATGTGTTCGGCGTGTTCCTGATCTTCACGGCCTTCAAGATGGTGGTCATGAAGACCGATGAGATGGATCCCGCGCAAAATTGGCTGGTGCGGCTGGCGCGGCGCTGGTTTCCGGTCACGTCGCGGTATCACGGCGAGCGATTCCTGGTCCGCGCAGGCTCGGACGCCTCGCACCGGGCGGCAACGCCGGGAGCGGAAGTCGTGCGGGACGACGCCGTCGAGCGTGCCCGGCCCGGGGCGCTGATGCTCACGCCGCTGGCGCTGGCGCTGATTGTGATCGAGGCGACCGATTTGCTGTTCGCCGTCGACTCGATCCCCGCCATCTTCGCCATCACCACCGACACGTTTCTGGTGTTTACGAGCAACGTGTTTGCGATCCTGGGACTGCGGTCGCTGTACTTCGCGCTGGCGGGGATGCTACGGGCGTTTCGATATTTGAAGTATTCCTTGGCGATGATCCTGGCGCTGGTGGGCGTGAAGATGTTGTTGGGGGAGCAATTGGATCGCCTGGTTGGCCACCACGCCAGCTTTTATCTGTTGGGTTTGATTGTGGTGGCGTTAGTCGCGGGCGTGTTGGCGTCGTGGATCGCGGACAAGCGAGATGCCAAGATGGATGCAAAAAGTGCGGGCGACAAACCATAGTCACGCGGGTGCCTGGGGCAACGCCCCAGACTTTTGCCGCCGATGCAACTGGGGCGTTGCCCCAGGCACCCTCTCTCATCAAAGACCATGACACCACCGCCCATTCTCGACTTCCAGCACGTCTCGCACTTCGCCGGCCAAAAGGCGCTGCTTAGCGACGTTACCTGGCAGATTCGCCCCGGCGAGCATTGGGTGCTGCTGGGGCCCAACGGCGCCGGCAAAACCACGCTGCTGCGGATCGCCTGCGGCTACGTCTGGCCCAACGGCGGCGGGCAAGTGCTGCGCGATGGGCAGGATCGCGTCGATCTCGGGGCGTTGCGGCGGAATATCGGCTGGCTGACATCGCAACTGGCCACGCAAATCCCGCCGGGGGAAATCGTGCGGGCGACGGTGCTTTCCGGCCGGTTTGCGCAGTTTGGCTTGAAGCGGCTCCCCGGTTTGACGATCGATCCGGCGGACGAGCGCGAAGCCGACACGCTGCTTGCCGAGATCGGCTGCACCCAGTTCGCAGATCGCACGTTCGGCACGCTTTCGCAGGGCGAACAGCAAAAGGTGCTGATCGCCAGGGCGTACATGGCCCGCCGAAAACTGCTGATTCTCGACGAACCGTGCGCGGGGCTCGATCCGGCCGCCCGCGAGTCGTTTTTGGAGGCGATCGACCGCCTGGCCCGGCAGCCGTCTGGCCCGAGCTTGATTTTCGTGACGCACCACGTGGAAGAGATCGTGCCCTCGTTCACGCAAGCATTGCTGCTGCGCGAGGGGAAAGTGTTGCGCAGCGGCGAGACGCAGCAGATTGTCGACGCTGGCATGCTGTCAACGCTTTACGGGCGCCAGGTGGGGCAGCTCAACCGACACGGCGGAAGATTTTGGTTGAGCTGGTAAGCGACCATCGCGGAAGCGACGATGAATCGCCGCGAATCACCTTGATCGCTTTGCGAGCTGTTCGCTTCGCCGCAGACCAGTCTCATCGCCAGTTTTTGTTTTGTGGACCGCCGAGTTTGGCCATCTTCTCGCGCGGTGGCGACAATTTCTACCCATCGCTGTAATTTCTCATGCTTTCCTAATTTCAGGAATATGTTGCTTGCACGGCATAGTCGCTAAAGGTCGTGCCATCGGATAACGATAAACCATGATGATCGTGTTGAGTTGTTGCGGGCCGCGCTTGTAAGGCGCGTGCCAGCCATCGCAATGATTGCTCGCGACCTGGTTGTCGCCAGGATTCAGCGGGAGTCGTTTTTACATCCGATAGCGAAGGAGTTTCGCAATGGTCCGTCGCGCATCTAGTTGGCTCGTACGCACAGGCGTTTGCTTGACAGGGGCCTTGGCATGGTCACCCGCGATGGCGGATGAGCCGCTGTTGCTGCAGGCCACGCCGCCAGTCGCCAGTGACGCTTCGACCGAAACGGCGAAGCCCGCTCCGGTGGAAAGCGAAGATGCGTCAACCCCCGACGCGAAGTCCGTCAAAAAGACGGCTGAAAAGAGCACCGAAAAAACCACTGAAACTGACGCCACGACCACGACCGATGCGGGCAAGCCCACCGTCGAGACGATCAAAGAGCGGTTCCCCAACGGCAAGGTGAAGATCGAGCGGGAAGTGATCCGCGACAAGGACGACAACTACGTCAACCACGGCGCGTGGAAGATGTGGGACGAGGCGGGGAACGTCGTCGCCGAAGGGCATTTTGAGTTCGGCCATCGCCAGGGTGCCTGGACCGGCTGGTTCATGCCCAACGAAGTCGAGATGCTCACCCAGATGCCCTACAAGCAATTCCAGGGCCCGTTCATCTCGCAAGCCGAGTTCGCAGACGGCAAGCTCAACGGCCAGTGGGTCGTCTCCGACGCCAAGCACAACAAGGTTAGCGAATGGGGTTATGCCGGCGGCCATCGCCACGGCACCTGGACCACGTGGTATGCGAACGGCCGCAAGATGCGCGAAGTGCATTACAACAACGGCGACCTCGACGGCGAAGTGGCCGAATGGTCGCCCGAGGGGGTGCAGGTGACGAAGGAAGTTTACCAAGGGGGCCGCAAGCTGGCTCGCAAGGTTGAATTCCACTCCGAGCGCCAGAAGAAGTCGGAAGGGATGTTCCTGTTCGCCAAGTTGGAACTCCAGCAGGACGACGATTGGTGGAACGCCAAGCTCGCCAAGTTCGTTACCGTCGGCAAAGACGAGCGTCACGGCGACTGGATGGCGTGGCATCCCAACGGACAAGTGCAGATGCAAGGCAAGTACGAGCACGACCTGCCGGTTGGCCCGTTCACCTGGTGGTTCGCCAACGGTCAGAAGTCGGTCGTAGGCGGCTTTGTCAACGGCCAGCGGAACGCCGAGTGGACCTGGTACCATCAAAACGGCCAGAAGGCCTCGCACGGCGAGTTCACCCTCGGCGGCCCGAGCGGCCTGTGGGTCTGGTGGAGCGACGCCGGTAAGGTGGCGCAAAAGGTTAACTATTCGGCCGGTACCGGCGAAGTGACCAAAACGCCGCCGGGCAAAGTGCAATCGACCAACGGCAAGTCCGCCGACACGGTCGTCGACCCTTCGGCGACCGACTTGACCCCGCCGCTCTCCGGCGTGGAGAGCGACCTGGTCCCCGAGTCGTCCGCCAAGGCGCCGAGTTCACGGCTGCAACGCTAACGAACCCGGGTTCGGCAAAACCTGATAACGATTCGACCACCCGCCCCTTGGCGGGTGGTCGCGTTTTGGGGGTCAGGCGCAAGGTGCAAGTCGTGGGTTGGTGCTGCAACCCCAGGGCTATTGGCTTGGCAGGGCCAAACGCTTGACGCCCCGCCGTTTCACTGTCAGTATAAATGCTTTGCAATTGCGCGGTTCTTGCGCGATCGCACCGGCTTTTCTCATTGAAGTCAGTCAACACTCAGCGCTCGACGTTTTGCGCAATGCGACCGGCCGGCAGCCATCCGGCCGGTGATTGGATTCTTCATTTCACTAGCGGGGGCATGTCATGCTCAATCGATTGCCGTCGTGCGCCGCTTATTGCGCGGCTTTGTTGTTGTTCGGTGGAGCAGTATTCTGTGGAGCCGTGTTCTGCTTCACGCCGCCTATCGCGTACGCTGCCGACGCGGAAAAACCGGAGGCCGCTCCGGCGGACGCCTCGGCGCTAACGCCAGAAAACGTCGTGCCTGAGAATGGCACGTCCAGCGGTCCCCCCGATGCCACGGCGGGATTGGAAACCGTCCCCGATATCTTTGTGGCCACGTCCGCCTTGGTCAAGAAGAACGCGGACATGAAGCCTGCCTGGGACAAATTGCAGGCGCTCGACAAGCCCGGTGCCTTGGAGATTCTTCGCCCGCTGGTGGCCAAGGATCGCGCTTTGCCGCCGGCGGAGTTTTTGGTGGCTCTGTTCTTTTACGATCGCCGCGATGGCAACCGTGCGGTCTCCGCGCTGGACGAAGCCGTGCGTGCCCATCCCGACGACCCGGCTGCCTATCTGGCGCTCGGATCGATCGCCGTAGGGCAGGGACGGTTCACGGATGCCACGTTGTTGCTCGAGCGAGCCGAGAAGTTGATCCCGGCGCTCCCCGCCGACCACCCGCGCCACAAGGTGTTGGACGCCGCCCTGTGCAGTCAGATGGCGATGGTGGCCAATCGGTTCGAGCGCTGGCCACAGGCGCGCGACTATCTCAAACGACTGTTGGTGCTGTTGCCGGAGGATGCCATCGCCCACTATCGACTGGCCCAGGTGCTGCTGCGCCTGAACGAGCGCCAGCAGGGCTACGCCGAACTGCAAGCCGCCTATCAGCGCAATCGCCGCTTGCCCACACCGCCGATCGCCGTGGTGATGTATTGCCAACAGACGGGCCAGCCCGCGTTGGCGGAAAAGTGGATGAAATACGCCGAGCAGAAGTACGACACGGACGCTCCCACCCGCGCCACCCTGGCCAGTTGGCAGTGGGAAGCGGGGCGGCTGCCGGACGCCAAGCGCCACGCCACGGCCGCCGCTTCGCAGGACGCCCGCTCCGTGATGGCCCAATTCATGCTCGGCATAATCGCGCATTATGAAGGGGATCTGGACGCGGCCGAGCAGCGGCTCGACGCCGCCTATCGGCTGGCTCCGAACGACGTGCAGGTGCGCGACCATCTGGCCGCCGTGCTCATTACCAGCCGCGACCAGGCCAAGCGAGATCGAGCCGAGCGGCTGGCCATCGACGCGGTCCGCCAGACGCCGAGTTCCCCCGACGCCATCGCTACCTTGGGCTGGATTCAATACAACATGGGCAAAACGGACGACGCCATGCGAGCGTTCGGCGCGGTGTCCAAAGCGCAAATCAGCAGCGACGCGGCGTACTACCTGGCCCGCGTCCTGGCTGACAAGAAGTCGAACGACGACGCTGTCAAGCTGCTGGAAAACGTGTTGAAGGACAAAGGCCTGTTCGTGCAGCGCCCGGCGGCGGAGGAGTTGTTGAAGAAATTGAAATCGTAACGGAGGCTAATGTCCAATGACCAAATCCCAATGACCAATGGGATGGTGCGAACCTCTCCTTTCGCGCTAGCGATTCTCCTCTTCCCCCAAAAAGCTAAAATCCGCCGCGGTGAGCAAGTCCCGCTCGGCCATCAACGCCGCGCGTTCCAGGGCGCTTCGCAGTTCGGCGACGTTGCCCGGCCAGGAGTAGGAGAGCAGCCGCCGCATCGCGTCGGCGCCTAAGCGGCGCGGCAGTTCGCCGTATTCGGCGGCCACGGTGGCCAGGAACGAACGGGCAAGCAATTCAATATCCTCGGCTCGATCGGCCAGCGGCGGGATCGTCAGCGACACGCTGTCGAGTTGCGGATAGAGTTCCGGCAGCAGGTGCCGCCGCTGAATTTCTTTTTGCAGATCGCTCAGCGACGAGCAAATCAGCCGCACGTCGATAGCAACCGCCTTGCTGCCGCCGAGCGGAGTGATGCGGCGGGTCTTCAGCGCGTCGAGCAGCAGCGGCTGAAACTCCAGCGGCAGCAATTCCACCCTCCCCAGGAACAGTGTGCCGCCGTCCGCCGCTCGGAAGCAGCCGAGCGTACCTCCTTGCGCCGCCGCGAACGCTCCCGGCTCGTGGCCGAATAACTGGCTGGCGAATGTGTTTTCGCTTAGCAACGAACAATCGACGGGAATGAAAGGGCGGTCGGCGCGCGGGCTGAGCCCATGCAGCATGTCGGCCACAAACCGCTTGCCGCTTCCCGGCGGGCCGGTGATGACCACGCTGTAGCGGTGCCGCGCAATCTGCGCCACGCGATGCCGGGTTTCCTCAGCCCAGTTCGAGGCGCCGAGGATTTCGTCGACGGATCTGCTCAAGAGGACTCCCAAGAAGTTTATCGAGACGGGTGCCTGGGGCAACGCCCCAGAACTAATTCTACCTGCGCGCGGCTGGTACGTTGCCCCAAGGCACTCCTTTTCTGGCCATTGTTCTCCGGCGTCCCGGCCGGTGCAACCGGTGGACTTATTGTAATGGACTAGAAGTAAACTCTGAAAAAATGGTCTGGATAATTTTTGATCCATACCAGCATGGGGCGTTTCTTGACGTGTTAATCAGTTAAAATCGGGCCATGGAAGACGAAGCCACAGACCAGGTCGCCGACGAAGCGACGACAGACCAACCCATTCACTTCACCGTCGAGCCCGCCGAGGCGGGCTGGCGTCTGGATGCGTTTTTGGCGCATCACTTTCCGGACTACAGCCGCGTGTACCTGCGGCGGCTGATAGTCGCCGACGGCGTGACGGTGGACGGCAGCCGGCTGAAGGTGGCGTATCGGCTCAAGGCGGGGCAGCGCGTGCAGGTGATCCCCGGGGCGCCGCCGCGCGAGAGCCCGCGGCCGGAGGATATCCCGCTCGATGTCATCTACGATGATGAGCAAATGGCGGCGATCAACAAGCCGACCGGCATGGTGGTGCATCCTGCCCGAGGGCATTGGTCCGGCACGCTGGCCAGCGCGCTGGCGTTTCGGTTCGGCAACCTCAGCGGGCAGGGGGGGCCAACGCGACCGGGCATCGTTCACCGCCTGGATCGCGACACGACAGGCGTGATATTGGTCGCCAAGAACGACCAGGTCCACGCCAAGCTGGCCGATCAGTTTCAAAACCGGACGGTGGAGAAGGAGTATTTTGCGATCGTGCTGGGTGCGCCGCAATACGACCGGGACGAGATCAATCATCCGATTGGCGTTCACCCTCACCAGCGCGACAAAATGGCGGTGCGCCACGACCACCCTACGACGCGCGAAGCGACGACGTTTTATGAAGTGATCGAGCGGTTTAAAGGATTCACCGCGCTACGGCTGGTGCCGCGCACCGGGCGGACCCATCAAATCCGCGTTCACCTGGCGTCGATTGGCTGCGCGGTGCTGTGCGACCGGCTGTACGGCGGCCGGGCCGACATTTCGCGAGGCGAGCTGCGCGGCGGACCGGCCGACGGGGAGTTGCTGCTGACGCGGCAAGCCTTGCATGCCCGACGTTTGAGGATCATTCACCCGACAACCGGCCAGCCGTTGGAGCTGGTGGCGCCGCTGCCAGCAGATTTGGAGGCGACACTTTCAGCGCTGCGGGATCAGTTGCCGGTGAGGGGGCGGTGAACGGGAAGATATTGGGAATTGAGGATTGGGAATTGAGGATTGAAGGAGGGGCTACTCATTCCTGGCGGCAGCTAAGGTTGGCTTGCTTTTCTTTGCTATTCCATGGCGATTTTTTGCGATTTCATGGCGTTTCTTTGCGTATGCATGGCGTTTCTTTGCATTTTTTTGCGTCCTTTTGCGTCATCCGGCCTCACGCTGCGGCTTATTCGACGCGGCACCGTGCGACGCATCTCGTTCGCTGGCAAAGATTTGCTGCTGGCTTTCGCGCAAGAGGCGCTGGACGGTGACGACCGCCGGATCGGGATTGTTGGATCTGCCATACTCCAACGGCACGGCGTCAAGGTAACGCAGGCGCATCGCCATCACCTGCAACAGCAGCCGCCCGGCTGGTCGGTCGCCGCTGGCGGCTGAGGCCACCAGCGAGCGTTCGAGCCAGGATAGCCGGTTCAAGTCGAGGTCGCGCATGTCGCTGACCGATTCGGGCTCAATGTCGCGCAGGCGATCAAGCATCCGACGGACGCGGCGGTAGGCCGTCGAGACATTGACTTTCTGCCGGTCCGCGATCTGCTGATACGAATGGCCGGCCGTTCGCAGATCGAACGCCAGTTGCTCGTCCGGCGTGATTGGATTGTGGACGTTGAAGTGATCGTGGATCATGGCTTGTCAAGGTCTCCTGAGAGTCATCTTGCTCAAGGCAACGACTCTTATGGTGAACGGGAGTATACCATAATTGAAAGAAAGTTCAATCCGCGGATTTGGCCACCTGGGAGGAATTGCGAAACGCGAAACGCGAAATGACGCTAGGATCGACGTTTAGCCGTGCGGCCGGAGAGAGAGGAAATTGGGAATTGAGGATTGGGAATTGAGGATTGAAGGCGGTGTTACTGATTTTTCTTCGCAGTGCGGCCCGACGCTGTGAAGATGGCGACAAGTTCTTTGCATTCAGATTGCAAATCCGACAATTGCTCGGTTGGAAACGTGCCGGAATCGGCCAATAGATCGAGCCAATAGAGGGTTTCACGCGCCTCGCGAGTGGCGATCTCAATCAGCGTAATGAAATGTCTCCGCGACGACGCATGAACTGCTTCAGCATAATTGGCGCCGATCGAGGTTCCTGACTTTAGTACCTGCCGTCCCAGCGTATTTCCCACAAGATCCTTGGGCATTTTGCGTGTGAGTCGAATTATCCGCAATGAGAACTGCTTTGCGCGTTTTTCTAAATCTGCAGAAGTCAATTTTACGCCCTCCGTCAATCCTCAATTCCCCATTCTCAATTCCCAATCAATAGCTTCACCGGGTCCCGCGTCCCCAGTGTGCGCGGCGTTAGAAACAGCTCACCGGCAGCGTACCCAGCCGAAGCGCCGACGTGCAAGGCAATCGCCCGCACGCGATCCAATACGTGCGCCTTCGGCGCCGGAAACTGCGATTTGTAGCAGCGGACCGCTTCGAGCTTTTGTTCTAAGACCTCGCCGATGTCGACGACAAAATGCCCGGCCGTGATGGGCATTTCCAGCGACGCCATGGTCAGCAGGTAATACGCCTGCGCGGGAATCGAGTGCACCGGCAGCATGTCGAAGTCGGCGTCCCATTTGGTCAGCCGGGAGTAGAACACGGCGGCGTCGGTAATTTGCATCGCTTGCCAATGGTCGGGCGAGGCTTGCGGAGTGCGGTCTCCCAAGCCCAGCACCAGCCGCGGACGGTACTTGCGAAACTCCTTGGCCAGCGCCACGCGCGACTCGAACGAATCAAACAGCCGCCGGTTCGGCAGCGGCAACGTCACCCGCACATGAACGCCCAGGATCTCCGCAGCTTGCCGGGCCTCTTCCAGCCGATGCTCGGGCCCCGGTGAGTGAGGTGTCGGCTCGCCGTCCGTCAGGTCGATGATCCCGACTTTGTAGCCCTGCTTGACCAGCGAAGCGAGCGTGCCGCCGCAGGCGATTTCCACATCGTCCGGATGGGCCCCTACGGCGATGACGTCGAGCTTAGCGTGTTCGGCCATGTTATAGGTGTGATTTCTGATTTCTGATTTCTGATTTGAAAATTAGAAATCATCAATCATAAATTATAAATCCCTCACTTCGCCTTCACCACCGCAATCAGAAACGTCGGGCTCAGGGCGTCGAAGCGAATCCGCTCCAACTGGTGCGTGCCGCGGGCGATGTTGATCATCGTTACGCGCACGTCCAGCCCGCGCCGCTCCAGCACGGCGTGCGTTTCGGCCAGGCTTTCGATGCTGGCGACGTTCGCCACCAGTCGGCCGCCGGCGCGCAGCCGATCGAAGGCCAGTTCGGCGATCCGGGCCACCTCGCGCCCCGTGCCGCCGACGAACACCGCGTCGGGGTCGGGCAGGTTGGCCCACGCTTCCGGCGCTCGGCCCAGGATCGCCACCAGGTTCTGCGCCTTGAACCGCTCGGCGTTGGCCTTGATGAGTTGATAATCCTCGGGGTCCATTTCGATGGCGTACGTCGTACCTCCGCGGGCAATGCCGGCCGCTTCGATGGCGACCGAGCCGCTGCCGGCGCCGATGTCCCACACCGTGCTGGCCGAGCCGAGATCCATCGCCGCCAATGCCAGCGGGCGCACTTCCTCGGCCGTCAACAGCCCCTTCTTCGGCTTCGACTGCAAAAACGATTCGTCAGGGTTGCCGAACAGCCGCCGGCCGACCGCTTCCACGGCCCGGTCCGGCGCTCCCGGCTTGCGGACCAGAATCAGCACGTTCAGCGGTGCAAACGTCTGCCCCGCCAGATCGGACAGCGAACCTTGCGTGACCCGTTCGTCGGGCGAGCCGAGGTTCTCGCACACATACGCCGAGAAATAATCGATCCCCTGATCGAGTAGCGCCTGGGCCAATGCCGACGGCGGGCACTCCTCCGTCGTGAACAGGCCGGCCCGCTCCACGCCGCGCAGCCGCTGCACGACGCTTTCGAGCGGGTAGTTCGCCAGATTCGTCAGGTACGCCTCTTCCCAGCTTTCCTTCACGCGAGCAAACGCCATCTGCATGCTGCTCACATGCGGCAGCACCTCAAAACGATCCTTGCCGAGCTTGTCGCACAGGAACCGGGCGACGCCGTAAAACAGCGGGTCGCCGGAGGCGAGCACAACGATCCGTTCTTTGCCGGCCGCCGCGATGCGAGCCAGCGCTTGATCTAGATTGGCCCCCACCGCCAGCCGCTCGGCCTTGCTTTTCGAGCCGCTGACTTTGGACACGCGGGCCAGCGTGGCGTCGTCGCCGATCAGCAGATCGGCCTCGTCGATCAGCCGCCGCCCCGCCGCGGTGAGTCCTTCGGGGCCGTCGTCGCCGATGCCGATGATGTGAATCTTGTTGGGGGTGGGCAAGGCGAAATCCTTATCAGGCTTGTCCCGGTTTTTCAAAGAGCTCGGCCACCGCGAGCGTGAAGCCCGGCAGCAACTCGCTCGACAATGTGTCTACCGTTTCGATCTGCACGCCACGTCCGCTGAACACACAGATCGACGCCGTCCTTCGTTGCGGATCGATCAGCCAGACCTCGTGGCAGCCATTGTGAAGCCAATCTTCCGTCTTTTCCTGAATCTCAGAGGCGGAATTGCTCGGCGAGAGAACCTCGACTGCCAGGTCCGGCGGCCCGGGAAAAAACTCCGTCGGCACTTCGCCCGTGATGCGATCTGCCCGGACGAACGCGAAATCCGGCGCGCGGACCGAGTCTGGATTGCGGGCGATGAGGAAACCGGTTCCAGCACCAAAGACGCGGCCAAGCTTCAATTGATTGACGTACTCCGCCAATGGGACAGAGACATTTCCGACGATCCAGCCATGCAACGCAGTGCCGAACGACAGTATGCGCAACTCGCCACGAACCAGTTCACACGGCTCTTGGATATTCGCATCCAGAAGCTGCTTGGCTGTCGTGATGTGCAATGCGGTCGTCACGCCATGTCCATCCGTAGGCACAAAGGAGCCATCCGCTTGCAAACTCTACCATAATCGGGCCGATGCGTCGAAACCGGTAACGGGATTGGCCGGCGCAAGTTGTGAAATATTACGACAGCCAATCCTCTATGTGCAAACCGGGAATCTTCTCGAAATCTATTGTGTTTCGCGTTAGCAGTGTAGCGCGCCACGCCAGCGCGATACAGGCGATCTTTAAATCCATCGTGCCCGCCCTGACTTTGGCCCGTTTCAGCGACGAAAAACGATCAGACGCCGCGAGGTTCCAGTCAAGCACGTTCCAGGTCGCAAAGAAGTGGAATAGTTGCCGCAATCGAGCGTACGCATCGATTTGTCGCGCGGGATCGTTTGCCCTGCGAAGGGCAGCGAGCCAGCCACGCATGATCTCTTCAACTGAGATGATCGTTGTGGCAAAAGAGTCCGCAGAACGATCCAGCCGTTCTTTCAAGCGACGAGCCTCAGCCGACGAGCCGCGCTGGTATTCGACTAGATGATCAGTGTCGAGGACCAGCATTATTCGTCCTCAGAGTTGGCCTTGTCGCGAAACTCTCGCCCCAGTCGCACCATCTCGTCGAACTCAGAATCGGCAACGAACATGCCGAAAGTGTCCTGAACGCTGGCCAACGGACGAAAAGGCTTCAATTCTTGGCGCAATTCGGTTACCTGACGCTCCAAGTCCAGAACGCGCTGTTCAAGTTGTTCAGGCGTCATGATTGTCGCCTCTAGCTTTAAGAGTATCGTTGCACTGTGTTCATTACAATCAAAGCCTGGGAGCAAAAGCTTCCAGGCTTTGATGAGTCTTTCGGTTTACAAACGGCGCTTACGCCTGGAACGAACTGCCGCAGCCGCAGCTCTTCACCGCGTTCGGGTTCTCGAACGTGAAGCCCCGCTTTTCCAGTCCATCGTGGAAGTCGACCGAGGTGCCATCCAGATACAAGGCACTCTTCTTGTCTACCACCACGGTCACGCCGTGCTGCTCGCTCTTCGAGTCGTTCTTTTCGTCGATCGCCTTGTCGAAGCCCAGAGCATAGCTGAAGCCGCTGCACCCGCCGCCGGTCACGCCGACCCGCAGCACGGTGCCCGCTTCGAGCTTCTGCTCGTCAATGATCTTCTTGACCTCGGTGGCGGCCCGTTCCGTAAGCAGAATGCCCATGGTGGCTTTCACTCCCAGTTGACAGTGTTGATTTGATTAATAGTACCCATCACGCTCCGCGTGATGCCTTCTTCCGGCCTCAAGCGGAGCGTGAGGAGTCCTTTGCTCACAGCAAATTATACCATCCAGCCGGGCAGGAACAGGCGTCCCGCCGCGATTGGCCCGAACTCACCTGCCGGCTTTGGCTGCCGCAGTCAGCCGGCGCTATCATATTTTATCGGCATTTACCGCTCCATTTGCCTCTCCGCTGGCCTTGCTATGACAGCAGCAGGCATCGAGTTTCGGTCCTGGACAGACCCGATTTTTTCGTTCATCTGGCCGCTGGGGGTCGATAGGGGTAGAATCCCAGCGCAGGGTTTGGAGGTCTGTCCGGCCTTCCCACGGAGGGGTTAGGGACAGCCATCGCTGGCTGCTTATGTGTATTCCTTTTCAAATTTCTCAGGCAATTACTTAGCCAATTACGGCTCGCTCGTCCACGATTTAGCTTCTCACTCACACACCTTTCCACTCATCCAGAGGTGACCCATGGCCACGACTGTCGCACCCATCAAACGGCCGAAAATTCAGCAAACCCAGTGCTTCATCGGCGGGCGGTGGATCCCCTCGGTTAGCGGCAAGACGTTTGAAACGATCAATCCGGCCACGGAGGAAGTGATCGCCCAGGTGGCGGAGGGGGACGCGGCCGACGTGGACCTGGCAGTGCAAGCTGCTCGCAATGCTTTGGAAAACGGACCCTGGGCCACGATGGACGCCCGCGACCGGGGGCGGATCATGTACAAGCTGGCGGATCTGATCGAAGAAGAGTTCGACGAGTTGGCCGCGCTGGAGACATTGGACAACGGCAAGCCGATCAGCGAATCGAAGGGGGCCGATCTGCCGCTGGTGATCGACTGCCTCCGCTATTACGCGGGCTATGCCGACAAGATTCACGGCAAGACAATCCCCGTCCGCGGGCCGTACTTCACCTACACCCGCCGCGAGCCGGTGGGCGTGGCGGGGCAGATCATCCCGTGGAACTTCCCGATGCTGATGGTCTCCTGGAAGTGGGGCCCGGCCCTGGCCGCCGGCTGCACGATCGTGATGAAGCCGGCCGAGCAGACGCCGCTGACCTGTCTGCGGCTGGCGCGGCTCGCGCAGAAGGCGGGCATCCCCGACGGCGTGATCAACGTCGTTCAGGGCTACGGTCCCACGGCGGGCGCGGCGGTGGTGAAGCATCCGGGCGTCGACAAGCTGGCGTTCACCGGCGAGCATCGCACGGCGCAGATCATCATGCGCGAAGCGGCCGAGACAATGAAGCGCTGCA
>JAIOQB010000096.1 GCA_021413585.1 Planctomycetia bacterium | reverse complement strand
AGCTCGTTACCCAGGGCTGCGCCCTGGGCTGTCGTATCTCAGCCTTTCAGGCCGACGATCCGTTACCACAAAACCCTTAATTCGGCCACTCTTCAACCCCGACGGAACCACCCCCGGCCCTGCCGCGTCTAATCTCTCGTGACACCGCCGTCACGATTCAATAGATTGCAGGCAGCCGGGCGGATCGAATCGATTGAACGGAATCCGGCCGGCAACCGGCTGCCAGTTAACGGACCATTGCCATGCGAGCCGTGCAGGCGTTGAAAATCTGTCAGGCCGCGGTGCTGCCGCTGGTGCTGCTGGCGCACGTGCTGGCGTGGTGGCTGATGTTTCCGGCGGCAAACTATCTTTTGATCAGTTCGGGCGTCGATGCGGACGGATTGTGGATCGCGCAACTGGCGCTCATCACCGGCTGGGCCGTGCTCGGGCCGTGGCGGTGGTACGCGCGGTGGCCGCTGGCCGTCGGGGCAGCAGCACTTCTCTCCCGACCGGAATTGAACCCGGTCTGGAACCCAAGCATTGCTTATACTCCGATACGGCACCTTCACTTGGCCACATTGTTGGCCATGGGCATGATGGGCACGGCCGGTTTCATCCTGGCGATCGTCCGCGCGTCGGGCCGCCGCGTGCTGCTGCTCACCGGCCCCGAGCCACAAGCCGGCGCGCTGCGTTTTTCAATTCGCACGATTTGCTTCATCACCGCCGCCGCGGCGTGCCTGGTGCGCGGCGGACAAGTAGTACGCGCCTCGCTGGTGGGGCAGGACACCGTGCCGATGTATTTGGTAATTGGCATGACGGGCGTAGGACTTGCCGTGATTAGCGCCATTGCCTACTGGGGGGTGCTCACGCCGGGGCGGATCTGGTGGCGGCTGGGCGTCTTGGCGCTGATGGTGGTGCTGTGCGGCGTGGTGGTGCCGCTGGTTTGTGCGCGGCAGGGAGAGATTTCGCTGATCGCCACCTGGATGGCCACCGCCGCCGCGATCATCACCGGCACGCTGTTCGTCCTGCGACTGGGTGGGTATCGATTAATGAAGCCGCCAGCGGCCGTCGCTGCGGAACCAACCGTAGGTCAGACCTCTGGCCTGACACTTGCCCTGCGTGCAACGCCTTTGACACGTCAAAGCGAAACTGTCAGGCCAGAGGCCTGACCTACATTCAGGACCCAACTATGGCAAATCTGACCTCACTCGACATCATCGACGTCGCTACCCCTTGCTCTGCCGACTGGAACCAGATGACCGGCGACGATCGCGTGCGTTTCTGCGGCGAGTGCAGTTTGAATGTGTATCAAATTTCTGAGCTGACGCGAGTTGAAGCACTCAAGCTGATCAACGATCATGAGGGCCGGCTGTGCGTAAGACTCTTCCGCCGCCACGACGGGACAATTCTCACGCGCGATTGCCCGATCGGCTTGCGAGCAGTGCGGCGTCGGCTGGCGCGGGCGATCACCGCGGTCGCTACGCTGCTGGGGATCCTGACTTTTGGCACCGTGTTCGCGCGGGCCAGTTCCAACACTGCCAGTTCCAATCCTGATAGCGGCGCAGGACCGTTGGCCAGATTGGCGGAATGGATTGAGGGCGATCCGCCACCGCCGATCGCGGGACGGCTCTTGGTACCAGACCCACAGATGCCGGTTGGAGCCCAGCGACCGTAGGTCAGGCCTCTGGCCTGACACTTGCCCTGCGAGCAACGCCGCAAACCAAGTCAACGCGTAACTGTCAGGCCAAAGGGCTGACCTACATTCCTGCGATTAGCAAACATGACTAGCACAACCATCCCGCTCGACTCCATCACCGTCGCGTCTCCCTGCGTCGCAGATTGGAACCAGATGCGCGGCGACGATCGCGTACGGTTCTGCGGGCAATGCCAGTTGCATGTCTACAACCTCTCCGACATGTCGCGGCGCGAGGCGGAGATGCTGGTCAACACCCAGGAGGGGCGGCTGTGTGCGCGGTTCTTTCGCCGCGCGGACGGCACGGTGCTGACGCGCGACTGCCCGGTCGGCGTGCGAGCCGTGCGGCGGCGGCTGGCGCGGGCGCTGGCTGGCGTGGCAACGCTACTGGGCTTTCTGGCGTTCGGCACACTGTTTGCGCGCGGCAGCTCAAGCCATCCAACAACGGGGAACCCGACTGGCCCGTTGGGGAAATTGATCGAGTGGATCGACGGGCCGCCACAGAGTCACAGCATGCCGCCACAAAGTCACAGCATGATGATGGGGGCTGTGCCGCCGGTGTCACGGCCGGCGCGACAGCCCGCGGCTACGAACTCGCCGGCCGGCCCCGCAAAACCATAGCGGGCAATGCGACCCATGGTGAGAGGATGCTGGCTACACGACCTTCGCCAGCGCTGCCGCTTCCATCTCCAACAACCGCCGCTTCACCCCCACGCCGCCGGGGGCGGAGAAGCCGCCTATGCCGGAACCACTGGCCACGATTCGATGGCACGGCACAACGAGCGGCCAGCGGTTGCGGGCCATCACGCTTCCCACCGCGCGGGCGGCGCCGGGCGAGCCGGCGCGAACGGCCAGCTCGCGATACGAGCGAGTTTCGCCGTACGGCACTTTCCGGCAATGCCGCACCACGCGTTGAGCGAACGGCGTCAAGCCGGCCACGTCGAGCGCCACGTCGGAAAAGTCCACCGCCTCGCCTTCCGCGAAAGCTTGCATACGGCTCTGCAAATTAACATTCCACGCTTGTAACTTTATCGAATCACCGGGATCCGCGTCAGCCAATGTTTCGAACTGTGCGAACAGTTTATGCAAGGCCCCCCAGGCGGCGTCGGCGCTGCGGTGCCCAAACGATACGTGTGCCAGCAGCGCGTCGTGCCCGGCCAGCGCAATCCAACCCAAGCGGGTGGGAAACACCTCCGCCTGGCTGCAAACTACTGGAAATCCCATGGGGCACCTGTTAAGGTTAGGAAAGAGGGTTGCAGCCGACTGTGGGCAGTGGCCTGCTCTGAACGTGACGCGTAATTCCAGGGCCGCGGTGATTGCCGCGTTGATTATAGAGGATCGATGGGCGCTGGCAAACGGCCGCCGTCGTGGCAAGCCAAACAACACCGCCGCCGTGCTTTAAACCAAAGAGCCAACTGAGGAATCGCGCTGGATGAATCCCTACAGTTCTCTCTGCGACGATTTTTACGTCAACATGACGCTCAGCACCGAGATGGACCTGCCGAACAATCGGGAGGCGGTACTGCACTTCTTCGAGCGCATCCAGAAGTCGTATCCCTCGATGCGCAATTTCTATTGCCGCGAGAAGGGGGATTTTGTCCTCGAAGAAGACAAGGGCCTGGGCCAGTATCGCTGGTCGACGATCGAGTTGCGGCGGATCTGCGCCGGCCAGGTGAACCCCGACAAAGTCGAGGACGCCATGGGTCAGCACCGACTGATCCTCGATCTGGCCCCCTACATGCTCTCCGTCAGCCCGCTCGATTGCGAGGCCCTCGACCTGCTCTTCGGCTTCGACTTCACGTTCCGCGGCAACCACAACCAGTTGGTGGCCGAGGCATTGGGCGTCAGCCCGGCCCTGGAACGATTTGCCGACCATCCCAACGCCACCGTGATCAGCTACGAGCCGTCGCTGACGCTGGCCCTGGACGAAGGTTGCCGCGTACAGTGCCGGTTCAGCGTTGAAACCCGGACGAATGCTTACCAGGTCCGCACGGGCGAATACCCCGAGGAGCAACTGAGCGTGTACGTCACCGCCCGGCAATACGGCAGCCTGGCTCCGGAGCTGAGCTACGTGGACGCCCTGGCGAATCTTTCGCGCCTGTGCCACGAGATGGTGGAAGGGTACGTGATCGACAACGTGCTGCGGCCGCTGGCCCGGACGATTGCGTTGCGGTAGGGACGCCCTCACTAGCCCGAAGCGCAAGCGAGGGACGGAAAGCGATGCCCCCTCGCTCGCGCTTCGGGCTAGTGTTGACTCCTCCATGCCATCAGTGGCTTATTTCGCGCCTTGATTGCCCCCCCTCGCGCCGGTATCTTGGTTTGCAGGTCCGAATCCCCGAATCCGCGGGATTGGCCCGCGGCGGCTCTCTCGGTCGTATCGCTTATCAGCTATTCCAACACATAGCACTTCCCACGCACACCATCCCAGGCAACCCACGCGATGAAACTCCATTCAGCTTTTTTCCTGATCGCCGCGCTGACGCTGCTCTCCGGCTGCGACAACAGTCCCCCGCCCGCCGCTCCAACGACCCCCGCCGGTGGGCAGGCCGCCGCGCCCAAAACCAGCCCAGACAAGCCGCTGCGAATCGCCGTGATTCCCAAGGGGGAAAGCCACGAGTTCTGGAAATCGGTCCGGGCCGGTGCGTTGCAAGCGGGCAAGAAATACAACGTCGAGGTGACGTTCAAAGGCCCGCAGCACGAAGGAGACACCAGCGATCAGATCGCCATGGTGCAGAACAAAATTGCCGAAGGGGTGGATGGCATCTGCCTGGCGCCGGTCGACGCGGTCGCCTTGCGCGTCCCGGTCGAGCAGGCCATCGCCGCCGGCATCCCGGTGATCATATTCGACTCGGGCCTGACCAATCTCGACGGCGTGGTCAGCTTCGTGGCCACCGACAACTATAAGGGCGGCACCCGCGCGGCCGAGCATCTGGCCAAGCTGCTGGGCGGCAAAGGCAGCGTGATCCTGATGCGGTACAACGTCGGCTCGCAAAGCACCGAAGCCCGCGAAAAGGGCTTTTTGGACAAGATCGAAAAATACCCCGACATCAAGATGCTGGTCAAAGACAAGAACGCCGGCCCGAACGAGGAAGACTCCGTCAAGCTCGCGGAGAATCTCTTGAGCAATTACGGCGACAAGGTCGACGGCATCTTCTGCCCGAATCAGCCCACCACCTCCGGCATGCTGACCGTGCTCACCACGCGGTTCCCGGAAGTGGCCAAGAAGGTGAAGTTCGTGGGCTTCGACGCCGGCACGAACATCTCCGCCGCCGTCGAGAAAGGGCAGATGCACGGCACAATTGTGCAAGACCCCGTGAAAATGGGCTTCCTGGCGGTCGAGCTGATGAAGTCCAGCCTCCGCAAGGATGGCGAAGTAAAGAAGAACAACCCGGTGCCGGAAGAGCTGGCCACTCCCGAGAACGCCAAGGAAGAGGCGATTCATGCGCTGCTGCATCCTGAGGCGGTGAAGTAGTGCTTTGTCACGGTTTTATTTTGAGATCAGCCGCAGGGCGCTAGCCCAATGGCACTTACGTAGCGGAAAAATCACGTAGTCTCACCAAATGCTAGCTGCAGATTCTTGGGGACTTTGCAGCTAGCAATTTCACATTGGGCGTC
>JAIOQB010000095.1 GCA_021413585.1 Planctomycetia bacterium | reverse complement strand
CGATGACGGGGCCGGTTTCGATTTCGACGACTTTGACGTTGAAGCCGAAGTTGGCGAACGTCTTCTCCAGGATTTTCGCCTTGCGGCGGACGTCCTTCTCCTGCTCGGCGTATTCTGTTTGCTCGCCCGGGAGCAATAGATTGATATCGGGCAGTTTGTATTCCGGCAGTTCTTCCGCCTCGACCGCGGCATCGAGTTCTTCGATTACGGCATCGCGATTCGACCGCTGGCCATTGCCGCGGAAGCGCAGCGCGGCGGCGATCCGCTGGCCTACGCCCGGCTTGGCGGGAGTGGCATTGTCGGCCAATTCTTCTCCGTCGGCAGCTTCGTCCCCTTCTTCCGCCGATTCCTCGTCGGAATCTTCGGCCGATTCGTCTTCGTCAACTTCTTCTTCGTCTTCATCCTCGGCGGCGGCTTTCGGACCGACAGGTCAGAACCGTCGTCGGCACCGGTGGCGGGTTTCGTGCCCTCTTTCGCCGCGCTCACCTCTTCGCCGGCACGCACCTTGCGCCCAGCGGTCACGGCGCGGCCCGCACGAACCGCGACCGTGACCGGCTTGTGGACGCACCAGGCGAACAGCCGCACGAAGAGATAGTCTGTCGAAAGCAACAATCCGCCGGCGATCAGGCTTAGCGTAAGAATATACGCCCCCGCCGCGGCGAAGTTCATCTCCAGCAGCCCGCGCCCCGCCGCTCCCAGGTAGCCGCCCGGGCCGATCTCCGGACCATTCCACAATGTCGGCCAGACGCTGGGAACCGCCATCGAGGCCAGCGTGGTCAGCCCGGCCAGCGACACGATCCAGCCGAATACCCTCAGCACGGGCTGCGGAATCGGCCGGCGCATCAGCAGCAGCACATCCAGCCCGGCCAGCGTGAGCACCAGGCAGTAGGCGCCGACGCCGAGGCCGCGCAACAGGCGGTCGGCCACCCAGGCGCCGCCGCGGCCGCAGATGTTGTCCACGCTTTTGCTGGCGGGATAGACGAGCGACGAGGCGTCGTCGAGCCCGAGCGGATCGGCCCGGTGATACGAGACGAGCGACAGCCCGGCAAAGATCACCAGAGCCAGCAGCGCTAGCGCGAACAGATCGAGTTTGACGTTTCGTTCTTCGAGCATGGAGGGAGGGTGTGGGGTGTCCTGCACGACCGGCGGGCCGCTTGCTGAAGCGGTCTGCCGAGCCAGGGGCGCGTCCATGCCCAACCGTATGTCCCGAATCCTGGTGTGCAGCGTGGTGGGGTGACTGCTTCGGGTGCCTGGGGCAACGCCCCAGTCACGATTCAGCAGCCAATTTGTCTAGCGGATTCGTGGGGTAGAAGACACTCGCGCCGAGCGAGTGAGGCGGGTTGCTTTCTCACCGCGTGGCATCTCCCCGGTTGGAAGTTTAGCACTGACTTTGCGCCGGGCGAGTGGCGAATCGCCGCGCGGCGCGGAAATCAAGCCGGCGAACCAACGCCGATGACGATTGTGACGATCGCGTGGACATTTTTCGCGTTTGATGCATGCTGGCAGAGAGCATTCGCGCGAAGTTGTGAGGGTGAGAAAAAGTATGCGGGCGAAGTGTCGTTGGACACTCCGACGCGCAACAACATGATGGAGGCGATAGCAATGACGCCACAACACGAACGGAGTGACGGTTGGGTGCCTGGGGCAGAGTGCAGCGATGCCCCAGAATCGACCGCTGGGGCTTCACTCCGCTGTGCTACGTTCAGCCCCAGGCACCCGCTTCCTCGCTTCGGCTTCGGGCTATTGTTCCCCTAGAAACACCCGCATCGGCCGCAGCTCGTCTTCGCCGCGCGGGGAGAGCAGGGCGATCAGCGTACCGGCTTCGTCGATCCCGGCAAACTCCGTCGGCGCGGCGGTTTGGCTGGCGGCGTCGCCTCGATTCAGAGGATAAACGATGGGCTGCCCACGGGCGATCCGGTCGACTTCCTCAGCGGAAAGCCGCACGACCGGCAGATTCTCTACAGCCCGCGTCGGCGGGAGCAGATGCTCGTGCAGGTTGTCCGCGGTGAGGTTCGACACCTGGCACGCGTCACCCAGCAGGAACGAACCAATTTCGGTCCGCACCAGTTCGGCCATCACGGCGCCGCTGCCAAGTTGCTCGGCCAGATCGCGTCCCAGCGAGCGGACGTATGTGCCCGAGCCGCAGCGGATGTCGAGCGTCAGCCGCGGATAGTCGTACTCGATCACCTCCATGGAGTGGATCGTCACGGGTCGCGGCGCGAGATCGGGGGCGCGACCCTGCCGCGCCAACTTGTATGCCCTGCGGCCGGCCACTTTCAACGCGGAGTAAGCCGGCGGTCGCTGCTGAATCGTGCCAACCATGGAGGCCGCGGCCGCTTCGATGGCCGCACGGTCCGGCACCGGCGCGTTTGCAAGTTCGGTCACCACTCCTTCGACGTCTTCCGTATCGCTGGTGCGCCCAAGTATAAACGTGCCGTGGTAGCATTTCGGCATTCGCTGCACGCACTCGATCAGCCGCGTCGCCGGCCCCAGACAGATCACCAGCACGCCGCTGGCCAGCGGGTCCAACGTGCCGGCATGCCCCGCCTTCACATCGCGCCCCACGACGCGCAGCACGTCATCGACCACGGTGCGCGACGACAGGCCAGGAGGTTTGTTGACGTTGAGAATGCCGAAGTGCGCCATGATGCCATTTCAAAGAGTGTTAGCCGCCGCTCCCCGAGCGGCGCGAAGATCTGATACGAAGGATGCTCCGAGCGGGGACCGGCGGCTTTTGAGTCGTGGCCAGGGAAGCCCGGCGACAGGGGCTGCATCATCGCGGTTCACCGGCGAGAAAACCAGCCCGGGTGGATGTGCATCCCCTGCGTAAGGGTGCTCACGGAACAAATGGCGTGATGTTCACCTGTTTTCGATCACCAACAATCCTGACCACAGGCAATGGCGTATGCTGCACGAGCGGCCGTAACAGGTATTCAAACGCCCGAAAGTTCAACCCTGACGCGATAAGCACCCAACGTGTGAGTTTTCCATCCTTATTAGTCACCAACACGAGTTCGGACAACGTCTCGGGATCCCAAGATCGGTTCCTGGGGGGCGTCGTCAAATACTGGAGATGCACGATCTCCGAGATGTCGAACTCGACCGCATTGCGGGGAAGTCGAAGTTTCTTCATTGCCTTGTTGTAGATCAGCCAGGGACCTTGTCTGTTTTCATTGCGGCACCCCCAAATCATCACGGTCGTGTAACCCGCGCAAGTCAAAAGTCCGACGCCGATCGGCACATAATAGACCCCAAAGTTGTCTCCCCCGCCTTGTTTTACTGCCCAGTGAATACCGAAGAAAAAACCCACAAACATCAGGTTCATCAAGAAAATTCCCAATACCGGTAGCGGTCGAGGAATAATCCGAAACTCCCTGTCGTCGGCCCATGGAGTGGCGACGCGTTCGGAGTAGTAGTTCCCTTCGCCGGTTACCAGCAGTTCAGGATCGCACGCGCCGGTCACGATCAGGCTCCCTTGTCAAGCAGATCGAACTCGTACAGCAGTGCCACGTCGGCGGACGACTTCGCCGCCAGGTTTGCGAACCGGCGGCGCAGCTCGCCTGGATCGGCCACCCCCAAGCCGGCGAGGCGAGCAAATTTAACATCCAGCAAATGCGCTAGGTTCGCGGTCGTATTCCGCGCATGCCCCGCAGGGTACATCACCAGCGGGCTTTCCAGCCGGCCCAACGTGCGGTGCTCGATCGAGACGGACGTCGGGATGCCGTCGGGGTATTTGGCGTCGTAGTCGGGGCCGCCGTATTGGATTTCGATCTTGTCGATGATCTGCCGCACTTCCGCGTCGGCCAGCGCGGCGTCGTCGTAGTCCGCGGGCAGCAGCATCAACGCTTCCCAACCCACTTGGCGCTGGCGGAAGGCTTTTGCCAGCAGGCGGGCCAGGATGTAGGGGAGCGAATGGTCGGCGCTCTGCCGCGTGCGAGGGTCGCGCTTGGCCGGATCGGCGATGATTCCGAACGCCGGTTGGTAGATTGTCACGCACAATGTTTCGAGTTCGGCCGGCGTGTTGAGTAGGGCCGGATTGGCGGTCAACAAATCGATCAGCGCCTCAATCGCCCCGGCCGATTGATGCTCGTAAATGCCCAGCTTGAAGTGCGTGCCCATGATGGCGAAGTCATCGCCGCTGGTGGCGAGCGCCAGGTCGAAGGGGCTGGTGTGCGGCTCGCGCGGCGGCTCGAACAGGCAGAAGATTGCTTCCGGATTGCGGAAAATGTCGGCCGGCCCGACGAACCCTCGCATAGCACGCTGCACCGAAAGCACCGCCACTTCGGCCGACAGCGCCGCTGACGCCCCCTTCGAATCGGACAATTGCTCGCCGGCGCGGATCGCGCGGAACGGAATGTAATGGGCCACGAGCAGGCCAATGGCCGACTCGATCTGATCGACCGTGGCGCCGAGCATCGCGCCGTAGACCGCGGCCGAGGCAATCGCCCCATGCACGACATGGTCGATCTTGTAATGTTTCAGGCTAAACACTTCTGCCAGGCGGCCGCGGATTTCATCCAGCGCGAGCATGCCCAAGAGCAGCGTCCGGCCATCGAGTTTGGCCTGCTGCGCGGCGGCCACCGCGACCGGATAAAAATCATTGTGGCCGAACTCACCGGCGGTCGCGCCGCGAGCCGGGTTGTAGCCAAAATTCGTGCCGTTGGCGTCCCATTCGCGCACCGCCGAACAATTGGCCACCACGGCCTTTTCTGGCCGCACGACGGTCGATGCGCCAAACACCGTCGCGCCGCGGTCGCCTGCCGGAAGGCGGTACTCCAGAGCCTCGGCCCGCAGCAGCGTGGGTGCCCGGGTTCCCATTGCCACGGCCGACACACCGCAGGCCACGCTGTCGAGGTGAAATTGCTCCAGTCGCCGCAACACTTCGGCCCCCGGCGGCGGCAGCCGGCCGGAGACAAAATCGAGGGCATATTGCCCCAGCCCGCGGGCCTGGTTTTCGTGTCGAGAGAGTGTGCGAAAATGGGACATCGGCAGGCTGGAGGCTGGAGGCTTGAGGCTGGAGGAACGGACGGTCGGATTATCGCACTGCTTACGGTCGGGCGAAAGTCGGCTGAAAGCGTGACCATTTCGTGGGTGCAAGCACCCGCGCTACCGTTGGGACCGTGGCGGGCCATTCGTCCCCCTGGTACGATATAGGGACGGCTCGATTCGGCCTGCTTCAATTGGATAGAATCGGCCGCTCTACTTATCTGATTGCCTTGCCATTACTGCTTTGCCGCACTTCGCATTTGCCGCGCAGCAGCGGCGCGACATCCAGGGGTTCCATGCAGTTCGAGCAGCTTGGACCATACCGCATCGGCAAGCAACTGGGGCGCGGCGGCATGGGGACCGTCTATGCCGCGGTCAACGTGCAGTTGAACACCCCCGCCGCGGTGAAGGTGCTGGCCCCGCAGTTGGCCATGCAATCGGGCTTTCGCGAACGGTTTGAAGCGGAGATCGAATCGCTCAAAAAGCTGCATCACCCCAACATCGTGCAGCTCTTCGGCTACGGCCAGCAGGACGACGTGCTGTTCTACGCCATGGAGTTGGTCGAAGGGGTCAGCCTGGAAGACGAGCTGACGCGCGGCCGGCGGTTCGAGTGGCGCGAAGTGTCGAACTTGTGCATCAAGCTCTGCCGCGCGCTGAAACTGGCGCACGATCACGGCATCGTCCATCGCGACATCAAGCCGGCGAACTTGATCCTCACGCAGGACGAAGACGTCAAGCTGACCGACTTCGGCATCGCCCGGCTGTTCGGCAACACCGGCCTGACGAGCGAAGGAGGCGTGCTCGGCACCGCCGAATATATGGCTCCCGAGCAGGCGGACGGGCGGCGCGTGACGCATCATTGCGACCTCTATAGCCTGGGGGGGGTCATGTACGCCCTGCTGGCTGGGCGGCCGCCGTTTCGCAGCGACTCGCTGTTGGAAATGCTGCAATTGCAGCGCTACGCCACGCCCGAGCCCGTGCGACGGTTTGCCCCGGAGACGCCCGTCGAGTTTGAGCAGATCATCGCCCAGCTTCTGGCCAAAGATCCGCAACAGAGATTCCCCAACGCTTTGATTCTGGCGCGGCGGCTGGAAGCGATGCAGCGTGGATTGTCGATTCGCAAGGACCCCGACGCGCCAGGGGAAGGGGCCCCGCCGCCGAAACTTCCGCGCCGCGGGTCGTACAAGGCCACGCTCGACGGCGGCGATTCATCCGGGCAGCTTGGCTCCACGCGCGGCGCCGCCACGGGCGCAGCCGCCGGGGGCGCCACTTCCAACTTCGATCTGACCGGCTCGACAGGTGGCGAAAGCGTGGCGCCGCTCAGCAGCGCCACCGTTCCGGCGCCGCCGTCGACCCGCTTTACTACGGTGGAAGAAGACGCGGTGCGCGAGTCGGAATTGCGCTCGTCGCAGCGCGAGCCGCTAATCTCGCTGGCCACCATGCTGCTGGTGGTGGGGCTGGCCGCGATCGCGGGGGTGGTGTGGTTCTCATTGCAGCCGGAATCGGCCGACTCCATGTATCGACGTATCGACGCGGCCGCGTCGTCGAACGACGATCACAAGCTCGTGGACGCCAAGGACGATATCGCCCGATTTTTGTCGCTCTATTCAAACGACCCACGTGCCGAAGAGATGCGGGGATATCAATCCCGCATCACGACGATGCAGCTCGAAGGGACGGCCCTGGTGCAGGCGAGGCTGCTGAGCCGTCGCCATCCACGCTCGGCGCTGGGACGTGAATACCTGGAAGCGATCAAGCTGGCTGAAATCAGCCCCGACCGCGCGGCCGTGCGATTGCAGGCAATCGTGGACCTTTATGGCGACGGCAACCGCCAGGCCCCCGGCATTCGCGATTTCGTGGAAGCAGCCCGACAACAAATTCCCGCTATGAAGCAACGCGTGACTGATTTGACGTCGGTCCGTAGATCGCTGATCGAAGATCGCTTGCGCCAAGCCGACAAGGTGTCGCAAAGCGATCCGGATCAAGCCCGCCGCATTCGCCAGGCGATCGTGGATCTCTACCACGACGAACCGTGGGCAGCCCCCCTGGTGGCCCGTGCCCGCGCCACGCTGGCGGTGCAGATTCCGGAGTCAAACGAGCAATAGCTGGCCTTGGCTGGCTCTAGCGCTGCCTGGAGATCTGCCGCGCCGCTCTGAATCCCAATAGACAATTTTGGCTTGAGAGCCTACGATCTACCGCGCTGGTGTGGTCGGAGCGGGCTGGGCTGGTTACCACGGGATAATCCCCGTGGCTCGGGGTGGTTTTTAGGTCATTCAAAAAATTATCTTCGCAAGGAAATTAATATATGCAGTTTGACCCTCTCGGAATCGCTCTTCGCTGGTTGCACATCATGTCGGCCATTGCGCTGGTGGGGGGGCTGTTGTATGAGCGGATTGCGATTGTGGGGCCCGCCGCCAGCTTGCCGGAGGCCGCGCGGGCTGAGTTTCTGGCCGCGTCGCGCCGCCGCTGGTCGAAGGTGGTGATGATCACGGCTTTCGTGCTGCTGGCGACCGGACTCTATAACGGCGGAATGAACATGTACACCTTTAATACGACTTTCTCACGCGATCACGCGGTGTTGAACTTGCCGCGGCCTGGGTACACTATTTTTCTGACCATCAAGATGGTGCTGGCCTTGATAATCTTCTTCATCGCCAGCGTGCTCAGCGGCAGCCGTCCCGGCACGGCCAAGATTCGCGCCGAGGCGGGCAAGTGGCTCAACATCAGCATTGTGCTGGTGGTGGTGGTGGTCGGCCTTGGGGATGTGATGCGCGGCTTTCACACCGGTCCAAACATTGATAAGGTTCAGGAAGTTCTGAAGCAATCCTCCGATGCGCCCCCCTTTCAGGCCGGCGGCAAGTAGAATGTAGGATTGCGCCAGCCGTATAGATTTTTCAGGGGAGCCGCACCTAACATGGACAAGAAGGCCCGCAAACGGATCGATCTGCTCAACGAACGGCTTAAGAAGCTGCGCCTGCAACTAGCCGGCGCGAAGGCCCAACCCGACGAGCCGGGGGAGCCGGAGCGGATCGCCAAGGAAATCGCCGCCGCCGAAGCGGAACTGGCCAAGATCAAGAGCGAAGCTTGAGGCAATTCGCCGGACATTGTATCTGTCCGATCTTTACCGCGCCATTCTCGTGCGGCTGCAACAACCCTGATAATGCTGCGGGTTGTTAATCATCGGGCCTCTGCCCTGCCCGCCGACAAACCCCGCCAATAAACGCAGTCACTTTCGAGGAGCCGCGCAGCAAAGTATAATCCCGAGCACATGACAAGCGGCCGTTTCTTCCGGGAGCATCAGTCCATTGAGCGCCACGCCGACCGAGCAAGTCGAAGCCAAAGCCGTCCTGCGCCGTTCGGCGTACGACGCGCGAAATGCCCAGGAGGAAAAGGACGCGGTCAGTGCCGCGGCCGTCGCCACGCTCATGCAGTTGCCGGAGTACCAAGCGGCTGAAACCGTGTTGTGGTACCTCGATTGCCGGTCCGAGTTGCGTACTCGTCACGCGCTGCCAGCGGCGCTCGCCAGCGACAAGCGGATCATCGTGCCGTATTGCACCACCGACGAAGCCGGGGCCAATAAGCTGAACCTGTGGTGGCTGCAGAGCATGGACGAATTGGTCGTCGGCAAGTGGAAGATTCTAGAGCCGCCGCGCGAACGCTGGGGCGAGCCGGGCAAGGAATTCCAGCCCGAGCAAATGGACCTGGTGATCGTCCCCGGCGTGGGTTTCAGCCGCGACGGCGGCCGGATGGGGAATGGCCAAGGATATTATGACCGGCTGCTGGGACGCGTGCGGCCCGGTGCCCCCTTGATCGGCCTGTGCTACGAATGCCAGTTGTTCGACAATCTGATCGTCGACGCGCACGATGTTTTCATGGACAAGATTGTCACTGAGTCGGCAGTGTATGACGGCCGCAACCGGCGGCAAGATTAGTAAGCGACGGGGCTGACGACGAGTCAAGCTGACGAGCAGGGATGTTCATGGGCGCCGTGATCGATGACACCTACGCGGAAGCGTTTCGCAGCCTGTACGCGGAGTTCCTGATCACCGCCCGCGACATGACGTGGGTGCGACACGCGGTCGACGCCGTCACCGGCAATGCGTCGAGCACGATCCTGTGCGATTGCGAAGCCGGGGTAGATCGCTTCGTCGGTCCCGGCGGCGACGAAACTTTCGCTACTCCGGACGGACGTCCCGGGGCGATCGTCCAATTGCACGTCCCCCGGTTCCGCAAAGACCGAGTGGAAGCACTGGAGCGCGCGGCCTTGGTGCGCATCAGCCAGAACGTGCTCACCTGCCCCACCACGGCGTGCTTCACCCTGATCGACTCGGCCAGCTACTTTCGGCTGGGGCGCAAGATCGCGTTTTTCGGCGACGGGTTTCAGAAACGAATCAAGCGATTCGGCCGCCCGATGTGGTGGATTCCCACGCTCGGCGGTGAGTTCATCCTCGATCGGCGCCTGGGCTACGCCGAAGGCCTGATGGGAGGCAACCTGTGGTACTTTGGCGAAACCACCGACGCCGCGTTGGCGGCCGCCGAAGCGGGAGTGGCGGCGGTGCAACAGTGTCCGGGGGTCATCATGCCCTTCCCTGGCGGCATTGCCGGCAGCGGATCCAAAGCGGGAAGCAAATACAGCTTCAGCGTGGCCAGCACGTACGAAAAGTTTTGCCCGCTGCTGGTTGACGATCCCAAGGCAAAATCGGAGCTGCCGGCCAATGTCCGCTCGGTGATGGAGATCATCATCAACGGCCGCGATCTGCCGTCGATCATTCACGCCACCCAGGCTGCGATCTCCGCCTCGGTGAACACGCCCGGCCTGCTCCGCATTTCGGCAGGCAACTACGGCGGCCGGCTGGGGAAGAGCTTTATCTATCTCCACCCGGACAAGCAGCCGGCGATCGCGGCCTCGTAGGTTTAAGCCTGAAGCCGATTTCACTGAATATCTAATCCTTTCCCCCCCTGCACTGGATGGGTTATGATACGGCTTCTTGTCCCGACTCACCGGCCAGGAGGCAGGCTGTGCTCGAGCCCGCTGTCGACAATTCGCTGCAACTCGCCCCGCTGCCGTATCAGGAGGCCATTCGAGACTTTCTCAAGGCCGAAGAGCCGGAAGTTTGGAAGTGGTACGCGTCGCACAAGACCCAAGATGCCCAGGCCGACGCGGTCCGGTTCGACCTGCTGAAGTCAACGTATCGGATCGATCGCGACTCGCAGCCCGCACTGTACACGGCGGCTGAAGATGTCGCGGCGCAGCTTTCGCTCGATGTGCCGATCACGATCTATCAGGCCCAGAACCCGCAGGGGCTGAATGCCGCGTTGGCATTCCTTCCCAACGAAGGGCATATCATTTTCCAAGGCCCGTTGGCCACGCGGCTCAGCGAGCCAGAGCTGCGGGCATTGCTCGCGCACGAACTGAGCCATCTGTTGCTATGGAAGAGTTGGGGAGGCGAGTTCCTCGTCGCCGATCAAATCCTGGCGGCACTGACGCACGACCGGCGTGCCCAGATGCCGCACTTTGCCAGCGCCCGGCTATTCGGGCTGTACAATGAAATCTTCTGCGACCGCGGGGCGCTGTTCGTCGTGCAGGATCCACTCGTTGTGGTGTCGATGCTGGTCAAAGTCCACACCGGCCTGGAGACGGTTAGCGCCGAGAGCTATATCAAGCAGGCCGACGAGATCTTCAGCCGCGGCGCCAAGCGGTCGGGGGAGCTGACCCATCCCGAGACGTTCATCCGTGCCCGCGCCATCGCGCTGTGGCACGAGTCGCGCGACGAGGCCACGCTGGCCATAGCGGAAATGATCGAAGGGCCGCTGGCGCTTAATGAACTGGATCTGCTGGCCCAGCGGCGCGTGGCGGTGCTAACGCGGCGAGTGCTCGACGCGCTGCTGGCCCCGAAATGGATGCAGACCGAGTCGATCCTGGCCCATGCCCGATTGTTTTTTGATGATTACAGTCCGCCGGACGGGGCCGAAAGCAAATCCGATTTGCCGTCCGAGACCAAGACCGACGATACCGCGCTGATCGATTACTACTGCTACCTGCTGATGGACTTTGTCACGGCCGATCGCGAACTGGACGATCTGCCGCTGGCGGCCGCCCTGTCGCTGGCGGAGCAACTCGGACTCAAGACCCGCTTTGTGGAAATTGTCCGCAAGGAATTACGCCTGACCAAGAAGCAACTCGACAAGATCGACAAAGAGAAGGAAAAGCTGGTGGCCGAGGCGGGCGTCGCGACGGAGAACGTTCAGCCATGACGGCGTTCTACGATTTTCTCCGCGAGCGACAGGAGACCGGGGGCTTCTCCACCGAGGACGTTTTGGCCACGTTCCTGCCACTGCTGCGCGAAGTGCTGGAAACGCATCACTTGAACATGGTGGCGCCGCTGGAAGGACTTTCCGAACTCCGCGTCGAGGGCGTCCGCGCCTGGTTCGAGGAAGGGAAACGCCAGCCGCCGCGCAGTAATGCCGCGGAACTCAATCGCATTGAACACTCCACTGTGGCGGCCTTGGAAATCATCGACGAGACGCGCGTTACCAGCGAGCTCGACGACGGCCAGGCCAAAAGCGCCAATTTGGCGATCGGCCAGCGCGATCAGCCCGTCACGCGTCCCGTCTATTTGCCCGGCTACGTGAGTTGGGAGCACGAGGTCGGCCACCACGATCCCCTCACCGACCTGTTCAGCTTGGGCATGATTCTGGCCAGCATTGCCTGCGGCCTCGACTTCCACGAGCAGGAAGACCTGGAGTCGTTTGTCGCCCATCGCCGCAATCTGTTCACCATCGCGCCGCAGCTTCATCCGGTGCTGGGGCGCACAATCACACGGATGACCGAGATCGACCGGCATCGCCGTGCCCAGGATCTGCCGGCGCTACTCAAAACCCTGGAGAACTACCGCGAGCAGCAGATCGACTTTGCCGCCGAACTGGCCCGAATTCAAGGGTTCGAGCGGGCCGACAAGCGCACCCGGCAGCATGTGGTGCTCGATAGGCTGCGGGAGCGGCTGTTCGAGCTTTCCAAGCGCAATCGGCTGTTGCATTTTCGCTCAACGCTGCAGAGCATCAACCTCACGCACGCCTCGGTCCCCCTGTCGTTCGATCCAAAGAACATAGACAAAATCATTGCGGAGGCCCGCCGCGATCAGGCGGAATTCGGCTTTGCCCAATTGCGGCTGGTCGTGTGCTTTCTGCACTGGTCCAATCTCAAGGACAAGCCCATCGAGCAGTTCGATTCGCCGCTGGTGCTGTTGCCAGTCGAGCTGAAAAAGAAAAAGGGGGTACGCGACACGTACGTGCTGGAGGCGTTGTCGACCGAGGCCGAAATCAATCCGGTGGTGCGGCATCAACTCAAGCAGCTTTACGATCTCACGTTGCCGGAGACCATCGACCTGGCGAAGACCAGCCTCGACGAGTTTTTCGAGGCCCTGGCGGCGGCGATTCAGGCCGGCGACGTGGCGGTCACGCTTACCAAGATCGACAGGCCGCGGATTTCGCTGATTCACGAAAAGGCCCGCCACCGTCTGGATCACTATCGGCGCCGCGCACGGCTGGCCGGCGCGGGTATTCGCAACTTCCAGGACTTGGACTACAGCTACGACCCTGCCAACTACCACCCGCTGGGAGTCCGGTTGTTCTCCGCCAAGGTCCGCACCCCGTCCACTCACCTGCGGGAAATCATCGAGGAGAAACCCCGCTCGCGAACCTATGTTAGTCCGGAGCCCGAACCAGTTGCCGAAAAAGAGCGGACGTTCATCAACATTCGCGAAGGGAGCGAAGACAATCCGTACTCGTGGACGTTCGACCTGTGCAGCGTGACGCTGGCCAATTTCAAATATCGCAAGATGTCGCTGGTGCGGGACTACGATGCGCTACTGGCCGATCCGCCCGCCAACGCGGCATTCGACGCCACCTTTTCGCTGGCCCCCAGGCCAACCGGCCGCGACCTGCCCGATGCCCCGCCGCTGGACGAGCGATTTGACGTCGTGCCGTGCGATCCGACTCAGGCCACCGCCATTCAAGAAGCCCAGGCGGGCAAGAGCTACATCATTCAAGGTCCACCCGGCACCGGCAAGTCGCAAACCATCACCAACCTGATTGCCGACTACATCGCCCGCGGCAAACGGGTGTTGTTCGTCTGCGAAAAACGGGCGGCAATCGACGTGGTCTACGCCAGGCTCCGCCAGTGCGGCTTGTCCGAGTTGTGCTGCCTGATTCACGATTCGCAGACGGACAAGAAAGGGTTCGTCATGGATTTGAAGCAGACGTACGAGCACTTTCTGGCAGAGCCGGCGCTAGACAAGAACGGCGAGAAAAATGGCGATGCGCGCCCGGAGGTGCTGCGGCGGCTGAAGGCCGAACTGGCGCCGCTGGAGCAGTTTGATGCCGCGATGCACCAGACGGCGGTGCAGGTAGGCGTCCCCACACGCCAGTTATTGGATCGCTGCATTGAGTTGAAGGATAGCCGGCCGGAACTGTCCCCTTTAGAGAAAGAACGGCTGCCGGCATACGCCGCCTGGCACCGACATCGGGAGCCGCTGGAGCGGTTTGCGGCGCTGCTGGGTGAGGTTCAGCCCGATCGAGTGCTCGCGCGGCATCCGCTGCGGCTCTTAGCGCCGCGATTGGCAACCGCCGATCGGCCGCTGGAACTGATCACCGCGGCGGTCGACGAGGCGAGCCGCCACCTGGAGCGAAGCGAGCAGTTGCTCGGCCAATGCGGCATTCCGCGCGAGCAATGGGAAACGCACGAGCGGGCAAAGCTGCTCGTGGATTACGCGCGGCAGGTGTTGGCCCTGACTCGCGCCGGGCAGATTGGGCTCACCGATCCAAAAAGCGATCGTGCCCAACAATTCGCGGCCGATGTAAAGGAACTGGACAACCGCCGCAAGCTGCTCGGCACGGCCCGGGAGGCCACGAAGGGATGGCGCCAGAAGCTACCGGCCGATGAATTGCCCACGGCGCTCGAGCAGGCGCAAGCGTTCAACGGTCAGTTCTTCGCCTGGCTTAAGCCGGCCTGGTGGCGGCTGCGGGGCATCATGAACCGCTGCTACGATTTTCACTCGCACGTCGTCCGGCCGACCTGGGTAAAAGTGCTTAACTCGCTGAAGTCGGAGTACGAACGGCTCGGTGAGTACGAATCGCAGCAGCAGATGATCGTGGAAAAGTATCATGTTGACGGAGAAGTGGAGACTCGCGTGGCGCTGGTCGACAGAGTGCGGGAATCCATCGGCCATTGTCCCGACTGGCTGCGGCGGATCCATGCGGCGCTGTTGAAATCAGATCAAGCGGAGAAGATTATTGTCCAGGTCGTCGCGGCGGCGGATTCAGTCGACTCCCTCGCAGTCGCGCTCAATCGAATCGCCGACGTGTGGACGCTGCGCACGTTGAACGATTTGAAGAGCGATCTGGCCGGCATGAAAGGGGCGCTCGGGCAGTTGCCGGACTACATGCAATGTCTGGCTGAGCTGGCCTCGGTCCCGTCTGAAGTGAGCGCCGCGATACGCACGCTGCCGCACACACCGGTGCAGGTGGAGGCAGCAGTGGCCGATCGGGGGCTGGAGGGAGTGTATCGCCAGGAGCGCAATCTGACGCGATTCAACGGGGCGACGCGGGCTCGGCACGTCCAGCGGATGGAAAAACTGTACGACGCATGGCTGGCGGCCAACGCCCGCGAAGTGCGGCAGCGAGTTCGCAATCGATTCCGCGAGAACATTCGCTTGTCCAGCTTGCCCGCCGCACAGCTTACGGCCGACCAAAAAGAGTTGAAGCAGCGCTACAACCGGGGCCGCCGCGAACTGGAGCACGAGTTCGGCAAGACAATGCGTTACAAGGCGATCCGCGACCTGATCTCCGGAGAATCGGGCGAAGTGGTGAAGGATCTCAAGCCCGTCTGGCTGATGAGCCCGTTGAGCGTGTCCGACGTGCTGCCGCTGGTGGATTCGGCGGTGGACGTGGTGATCTTCGACGAAGCGAGCCAGATCACGCTGGAGGAGGCGGTGCCCGCAGTGTTTCGCGCGGCGCAGTCGATTGTGGTGGGGGACGAGATGCAATTGCCCCCGACCGACTTTTTCGGTTCCAAGCGGTCCGAGGACGAGGAAGGCTTGCAGTTCGAGGAGAATGGCGAGACGGTTCACTATGAATTGGAAAGCAACAGTTTTTTGAGCCACGCCGCAAAGAATCTTCCCGCCACGATGCTCGGCTGGCACTACCGCAGTCGGAGCGAATCGCTGATCAGCTTCTCCAATTGGACCTTCTACGACGGCCGACTGCTGACTGTGCCGGAAGAAGAACTTCCCAACCGCACGCTCCCGCCGCTTTCCGCTAAATCAGCGGCTGACGGCCAGGCCGGCACGAGCGGACTATTAGAGCGCTCGGTCAGCTTCCATTTCATGGAGCATGGGCTGTACGACAAGCGCCGCAACCGGCCCGAGGCGGAATACATCGCCGAGATGGTCCGCACGCTGCTGAAGCAACCGAAGCGCGTGACGATCGGGATCATCGCCTTTTCTGAAGCTCAGCAGGAGGAAATTGAGGAAGCGCTCGCCGGTCTTGCGCAGGAGGACAGCGAATTCGCCCTGCTCCTTGACGCCGAGTACGAGCGCGAAGAAGAGGGGCAATTCGTCGGCCTGCTCGTCAAAAACCTGGAAAACATCCAAGGGGACGAGCGGGACGTGATCATCCTCAGCGTCTGCTATGGCCGCGGCCCGAACGGCCGGATGCTGATGAACTTCGGCCCGATCAACCAGAGCGGCGGCGAGAAACGGCTCAATGTCTCCTTCTCTCGGGCGAAGCACCACATGGCGTTGGTCAGCTCGATCCGACAGACGGAAATCACCAACGACTACAACGACGGAGCGAATTGCCTGAAGCAATACCTGCGCTACGCGGAGGCGGTCTCGCTGGGACAATCCGACGTCGCCGAGCGGGTGCTGCACGGTATGTCGCGCTGGCACCGCGATGAGGCGGCGGCGACGCCCGCTCGAGACATTGTGGCCGAGCAGCTCGCTGCGGCCTTGACGGCCCGTGGCTACCATGTGGATCGGGACGTTGGCCAATCGCATTTTCGCTGCAATCTGGCAGTTCGACGAGACGGCGACACCGTCTATCGCTTGGGCATACTCATCGACAATGCCGCGTACTACGAGCAGGCCGACCTGCTGGAGCGCGACATGATGCGCCCCAAGCTGTTGCGCGTCTTTGGCTGGCAGGTAACGCATGTGCTGGCCAAGGACTGGTACGACGACCGCCAGGAGGTGCTGGAGCGAGTAGGGCGGATCCTGGAGGGTAAGCCGGAGTTGCCGCCTGCTGACGACGCTCATGATCCTGATGCAGATGTCGGAAGCGGCAACGGCCATAGCGACGGCGTGACCGCCGCGCCCAAGGTCGCGCCGGTCAAGCCCACGCTGCACTTGTCGTTGGACGATGAGCCGGCGGCAGAAACCCCGTCGGCCGGCCTCGACATCGAGGAACCTGCGCCGGCGCCGGCTGGAAAGCGATCCAGCACGAAGCGGCAAACCAACGGCGCATGCTCCGCCGACGGCACGACCACGGCATCCCCCCGGCGGTTCGAGTACAGCGATGACCACTCGCACAAGTTCTGGGAAATTCACCTTGCCGATTGCGAGCATACAGTGCGATTCGGCCGAATCGGCACGGCCGGCCAAACACTATCCAAGACCTTTGAGAACGCCTTGGCCGCCAGACGGGACGTCGAACAGTTGATCCGCGAAAAGCTGGCCAAGGGATATCGCGAGAAATAGCCGGCACTCCCCATAGATTGCGTATTCTCCGCGACGATGGAGTGGCTGCACGTCGAAGGACTACACCATGCCGGAATTGACAGAGTCTGAACTGCACGCGCAGATTGCCGGCTTACAGGCCCGGATCGCGCAGCTTGAGCAAGCGGCGCAAGCCCAGCGCAGCAGCGAATTGCGGCTGCTCAAAGAAGTCGCCGAGCGCGAGCGGGCGGACGCGGCGTTGCGCGACAGCGAGGAGCGAATGCGCCTGGCGCAACAGGTGGCG
The DNA here is from genome assembly GCA_021413585.1 of Planctomycetia bacterium. Lineage (GTDB taxonomy): Bacteria > Planctomycetota > Planctomycetia > Pirellulales > UBA7805 > JAIOPX01. The sequence goes on along the minus strand of JAIOQB010000095.1, from coordinate 26,077 downwards.
CACATCGGCACTTTTGAATGGAACATCCAGACCGGCGTGACGCGCTGGACCCCCGAGTTAGAGGCCATGTACGGGCTTGCTCCCGGCACCTTTGCCGGCACCCGAGAGGCATGGGAGCAACTGGTCCACCCCGATGAAATCGCCGAGGCCCATCGCCGCGCGCAATTGGCGCTCGACACGGGGATATTTGATTGGGAGTGGCGCATCGTCTGCCCCGACGGCACCCTGCGCTGGCTGGCCGGCCGAGCTTCGTTGTTCCGGGACGAGGCCGGCAATCCGCTGCGGCTATTGGGCGTAAACATCGACATCACCCAGCGCAAGCTGGCCGAGCAGGAACTGCACAAATCGCACGATCGGCTGGAAAAACGCGTCTCGGAACGAACCGCCGCCCTGACGCGTTCCGAGCACGAGCTGCGCGAGCAAACTCGGATGCTGCAATCGATTCTCGACAGCATGGCGGACGGCGTCGTGGTGGCCGACCGCCAGGGAAACTTTTTGCTCTTCAATCCCGCGGGCGAGCGGATGCTGGGCCTCGGGGCGACCGAGGGCGGCCCCTCCGAGTGGTCGCAAACCTATGGCCTGTTCCAGCTCGACGGCCGGACGGTGTACCCTGCCGAGCAACTGCCGCTAGCCCAGGCGATGCGTGGAGAGGTGGTGCGAAACCTGGAAGTCCTGGTGCGCAGCGCCAAGGCGGCGGCCGACGTGATCATCAGCGTCAACGCAGGCCCCCTGTTGGACGACGCAGGAGAGATTCGCGGCGGCGTGGCCGTGTTTCGCGATGTGACCGAAGCCAGGCGGGCCCAAACCGCTCTGGCGGAAAGCAAAATGCGGCTGCAGACCGTCGTCGACAACACGCCGATCGTCCTGTGGTCTGTGAATCAGGACGGCATCATCACGCTTTCGGAGGGGAAGGCCCTGGAAAACCTGGGGCTCCGACCGGGGGAAATTGTGGGCCAATCGGCGTTTGAAATCAACAGTGACGATCCTCAGGTTCTCCGGCAACTGCGCCGCGCGCTGGCGGGCGAAGAACTTGAGGACGTGTCCCACGTTCGCGGTCAACATTTTCAGTATCACTACGTGCCGATTCGCGCCGACGACGGAACCATCCTGGGTGCCAACGGCGTGGCCACTGACGTCACGAGCCGAATTCGGGCCGAGCAGGCCTTGGAGCAGGAGCAACATGTGCTGCGACAAATGCTGGAATTGGAGGACCGAGAGCGCAAGCTGGTGGCCAACGAGATCCACGACGGCTTCGTGCAATATGTGGTCGGCGCGCACATGCGGCTGGACGCGGTCCGCGAACGCTTAGCGGCCGGCGAAGAAGTTCCCGAGGGCGCCATGGATACGGCGCTGAAATTGCTGCGTAAGGGGATCGTCGAAGCGCGGCGTTTGATCAGCGGGTTGCGGCCGATGATCATCGACGAGGTGGGTTTGATCGGCGCCATAGAGCATCTCATCGCTGATCGCGATTTTTGTCAGGGAGTGACCGTGAGGTTTACGCATCGCATGCAGCGCGAACGATTGAATCCTTTGTTGGAGGCTACGTTGTTGCGGATCGTGCAAGAAGCCATGACCAATATCAAACGGCACAGCGGTTCCGGCCGCGCCGAGATCCAAATGACGCAAGACGGAGATCGCCTATTATTGGAGATTGAAGACTGGGGCTGCGGTTTCAACCCAGCGAGCATCCCGCCGGCACGATTCGGCCTGCGCAGCATTCAAGAACGCGCCAGGCTGTTTGGCGGCAACGCCAAGATCACGAGTTCCAAAGGGGCAGGGACGCAGATCGTCGTCTCGGTCCCGATGGATGCCGTGTCCGCCGAAGCACCGGCCACGGAAACGGCTGTCACCCATACGGCGGCAATTTAGAACTATTCCGCCTCGTGGGGCGGGTTTGATTTCCGGGCCGGCAGCAACAGCACAAACCGGCTGCCAGCGCCCGGCTCGGACTCCACCCAGATACGGCCGCCGCCGCGCTCGATTAGTTGCTTCGTGAAGTACAGTCCCAGCCCGCTGCCGGGGAGATGGCGATGCGCCGGCAAGCGGCGAAACGGCACAAAGATCTGCTCCAAATACTCAGCCGGAATGCCGGGGCCTGTGTCGGCCACCGTGAGCAGCACCTCGTTGCCACGTTTCGCCGCACCGACCTCAACCCGTCCGCGCGGCATGTCCATAAACTTGATCGCGTTGCTCACCAGGTTATAAAGCGCCTCGCGCAGGCGGATTTTATCGGTCCATACGCGTGGCAGCTCTTCGCCCGCGATCAACTCAATTCCCTTGGCTCTGGCCGCCGGCCCCAGCCGATCGAAAATCTCCGCCAGCAAATCGGCCAGGGAGACCTCCTCGACCGCCTCGTCGCCGCGCAGCGAAAGGGTCGATGCCAGCAGTTCGTCGATCATCCGGCTGTTCTGAAAGGTTCGATCGCGGGCCGCGCGAATCATCTCCCGCGCCTCCAGCGGCATCTGGTCGCCAAACTCGTCGATGACCTCATCGCACAGATTGGCCACTGTGGCCAGCGGTGTCTTCAAATCGTGCGAGGTCAATTGCGCAAAGCGGCGCAAATCGTCGTTCGCCTTCCAATACATGTCGAGCGCTTCGCGGAGCCGCTGAGTTGACTGGGAGAAGTAGGCGTCCAGCGACAGGCCAATGTCCAGGAAGATCACCTTGACCAGAGGGAGAATTTGCTCGACGTACCGCTGGGCGGACTCTCCGCCCTGCTCCGCAAAAGCGCGCAGGGCATGTTGCAGGTACTGATTGTAGGCTCCGATAAAGTATTGCGGCGACAAGCCCACCTCGGCGTGCGTCTGCCCCACCCGGTTTCGGTCGCGAACGTATTCGTCGTTCCAGTGCGCCTCGAGCATCGATTCAAAATGGGCCTCCTGCGATTTCTTCAGCCGCAGCACCAATTCCGGATCGCGCAGGAAGCCGGCCGTCTCCTCAAACGAAAACAGGTGGCGATAAAACGACTCGACGAACGGAACGATAAACTGCCGGCAGTCATTGCGCATCGCGCGCAGTCGCTCCGCATCGTCGGCGCTGAGCTGCAGGAAGGCCAGCCGTCGCTGGAGGTGAGCGGTTTTCTCGGCGGCCAACGGCGCGCCGGAGGGAACGACCGGCGGGCCTGAGGAGTTGGAATGATGCGACGGCTTTTCCATATTGGTGCATTCCCGCGTGGGACCGCTCGCCGAATGTTGCCTGTGGAGGTTCAGTGGTCGTTATAGCCAATCTATGTACTGGGCGGAATCGCCGCACGCTACGGGCGCATCACGCTACCTTATGTAGTTGATGCAACATCTTCTCCGCCGCCACCTTCTGGAGCTTCAGCATATCGTGGGGTAGGGAGATTCGCCGATTCGCGCCGACACTTGAAAGTGCCCTCTCCACTAAACGCGGATGCAAGTGCGATGCCAACACGATTCGAGCGGCCCGCCCCCGCATATAGATCGAAGCAGGTGACTGGACAATGGAATGGCGTTATTCTGCGGCGTGCGGTTTCGCACGCTGCGTTCGCATTCGCACACTTTCCGGCAATTGGATCGAGCCGCAAAGCGCCAAATGACGAGGCGCAGCCCGTTTTTCAGAAATGTCAGCCGGCGGCACGGACATTGCGACGCTGCCAGGAGTTGCCCACGATGTCAAAACAAGCACGCGCGCAAAGGAACACCGGCGTGGAAGAAGCGAATTGCCCAATCGACCTGCTGATCGTTGACGACGACGACGATTTTCGCGGCACGCTGGTCCGCCGCTTTCGGCGACGAGGTTTTGTAGTTCAGGATGCCTCCAGCGGCGAAGCGGCTCTGGATTCCGCACACCGCCGCCAGTTCGACGTGGCCATTCTCGACATGATCATGCCAGGGATGGGGGGCTTGGAATTGCTCGCGCAACTCAAGGCCTTGCAACCCGACTGCCAGGTGATGCTGTTGACGGGCCAGGGGACGATCGAGACCGCCGTGGAAGCGATGAAACTGGGGGCCTTCGATTACCTTCGCAAGCCGTTCCCGCTGGACGAGTTGGAACTGGTCATCGACCGGGCGCGGCAACACCGGCAACTGCAAAAGGAAAATGTGCAATTGCGCGCAGCGCTCAAGCGGAGCCGGCCAGACCACGAAATGATCGGCAAATCGGCCGCCATGAAAGAGGTGTTTCGCTTGATTGAGCGAGCCGGGCCGACCGACAAGGCGATCCTCATCCAGGGAGAAAGCGGCACGGGCAAGGAACTCGTCGCCCGGGCCTTGCACAACGCCAGCAGCCGGGCCGACAAGCCGCTGGTGGTCATCAATTGCGCCGCGCTGCCCGAGACGTTGCTGGAAAGCGAATTGTTTGGCCATGAGAAGGGGTCGTTCACCGGCGCTGTCAGCGCCAAGCAAGGGCTATTCGAAGTGGCCGACGGCGGCACCATGCTGATCGACGAAATAGGCGAAATGCCAGGCGCGCTCCAGGCCAAGCTGCTGCGCGTGCTCGAAGACGGTTCGCTCCGCCGCGTGGGCTCGATCCAGGAGCGGCGGGTCAACGTGCGATTGCTGGCGGCGACCAATCGCCGCATGGACGAAGAAGTCAAAGCTGGCCGCTTTCGCGAGGATCTCTACTATCGGATCAACGTCATGTCGCTGAACCTGCCACCGCTGCGCGAGCGGACGGGGGACGTGGCGCTGCTGGTCGAACATATCATCGGCCCCGACTGGACCGTGGAGCCAGAGGCTCTGGCAGCTCTTGCACGTTACTCCTGGCCGGGAAATGTCCGGCAATTGATCAATGCGCTGGAACGGGCCAAGATCCTGGCGGACGATCGGGTGATCTCGCTCGTTGACCTGCCGCGCGAGGTCGTTAGCTCAGCGGAAACCAACGGCATCGCGGTCGCTAAATCCGGCGACGCCCTGGCGACGATTCAGCGGACTCATGTGCTTGATGTATTGCAGCGTGAAAAGGGAAATAAGGCGCGCGCCGCTCGAGCCTTGGGACTGAATCGCCGCAGTCTGTATCGACTGCTGGAGAAGTACGATATTCGGCTGACGGAGGAGACGGACTCTACGCAAGAGCTTTGAGTCTTGGGGCCTATCTTATGAACTCCCTCACCCCGCCCCTCCGGAGGGCGAGGGGGGGAGTTGAATATCCTTTTAGTGGCCCATTTCACACGGCGGCTCGGTTGTTGAGTTCCAATTTCCACCGTCGAACAAAGTGTGCTCCGCGCGCGCTGGCGCGCAACTTCGTCACACTTGCACACTCGAAAATCCAGGGTGGAAAACCTCGACGCTTTTAACCGCCGTTTCTGTCGCCATTCCTAAAGCGTGACGCCGTCATCGTTTGCGGTTCCGGTTCGCAAACTCCCTTCGACCGGAAACTGGTATTTCCGTCCATCGGCACGGTCATTGCATTGCTTAGGTGACGGTGCTTCGAGCGGCGTGTGATGAGTGAGCGGCCGCTTCATTTGGGTGATCAAAGAATTAAGGAGCGACTTCCATGTCCACCAGCGGTTCGGCTTTGACCAGGTATTTCAGCCCCACGGGGCAAAATGAGTTGCGTCAGGAGGATTACGTCGCAGGGCGCAACGTGGCCGGCATCCTGATCGCGGTGATTAGTCTGGCCACCTTCGCCGGGTTGGGAGCTGTGGTGTGGATCGCGCTCTTCGCTCGTTAGCAGAAAATTGGAAACGTCGGTTCGGGGGTGCTGGTGCGGCGGCTGAATGGACGCCCGTCTGAAAAGGCGCGGGCTCGCTGGCCCGGCCGTGCAGTCGAATGCCAGGGCGCACTACTGTCGCGGCGGATCGGTTGGAAACGGAGCCCCGCCAGCACCCGATTTTTTGCCCCGAACCAAACGGCGACCGGCAAAACGCAAACAGCCCCGTCAGGTCAGCAGGCCGGACGGGGCTTATATTGTGCGTACTACATTGTCGCTATGCCATGCAGCAACTTCATCACGCCCGGCGGTACTTCCGCCGCACGGCGACGCCGCACAGGCCCAGCAGCCCGACCGCGGCCAGGACGAACGTCGAGGGCTCCGGGACAGCCGACACTTCGCTGATCAAGGTCAGCACGATGTCGTTGTTGGTGTCCGCCAGAGAAAGCGTGGCGGTGTAACCCCCGATGGTGCCGGAGAGACTCGTCCCCAGCGTGCCGAGTATATCGGTGTTCGTGTCGAACAGCGTATAAGTGCCGGCGGTCACCCCCAGGTCGGTGAACACGAAGTCGTCGAAGTTCAATAGCCCGGTGCCGATCGTCAGTGCGTTGCTGTCGGTCAGGACTACCATGTCTCCCAAGGGGCTTGGGCCCAGCTCGAAGAGCATCGACCCCGCGGGGCCGCCGACGGCGCCCGAAATGTCCAGCGTGTCGTCGATGGTCAGGGTATCGATCGACGCCCCCGGAGCAAGCTTGCCGCCACTGAGGACCGCCGTTGCGCCGCCGACAATGCCGGTTCCCCCCAACGTGCCGCCGTCGTTGACGATGACGGCCCCAGTGGCTGACGATTGGTCTCCTTTGATCAGCAGCGTGCCGCCATTGACAGTGGTGGTGCCGGTGTAGGTGTTGTCGCCCGACAGAACCTGCCTGCCATCGCCCGACTTGACGACGCTGATCGTGCCCGCGCCGCCGCCGATTACTCCGCTGAACTCCGTCGAGCCGCTGGTAGGACTCAGCGTAAAGATCGAGTTGAAACCCGCGCTGCTATTGATGACGCTACCCGTGCTGCTGCCGGAGAGCGAGGCCACCTGCTGGTTGTTCCCCCCCAGGTCCAGTGTGCCGTCGCTGACGGTGAGCGCCGTGGTGGTAGGAAGTCGATTCACGGCCCCACCGGTGACCGCTCCGCTGCCGAACCATTTGGTGTTCAGATAGTTCTCCACCGCCTGCCGGTCGGCGGCGCTCAGCGCCGTGTTGTAAATCAGCACTTCGCCGATATCGCCGTTCCAAAAATCAGCGTTTGGAACCAGGCCATTCGATCCATCGTCGAAACGTCCCCCGAGAGCGAACTTGGTGATATTGAAGTTGCCGGTTGTGGCCACGGGACTTCCCGTAGCGGGCGTTACAGTTCCGGTTGTTCCACCCGTCAGGTAAGCGATGTTGGTGCTGCCGTCAAATATCGTGCTGAACGTGTAGGCGACGTTGTTTGCCGGGTGAGGAGTAATGCTGGACAGAAAATTACCGTTGCGGACAGTTTGCAGGAAGTTTCCGCCGGCAGTGTCATTGTGATTGCTGTCCTCAAGGCTGAGATTGGAGTTATTGCTATAGTCAACATTGCTGTCAGGCCCGATGAAGCTCATGGCGCCGGCAAATGTGTTGGCCGCCGAGACGCGCTTTTCCACCACGAACAGGCTCATGGTGCCGGTCGTGTTGGAATAAGCATCGGTGGATACCAATTTCGTGGTGGAACTGTTGCTGAATCTGATCGCTGTGTGCCCGTTGATGCCAGTGGCCTCCAAGGTTGCATTGCCGGAGGCCGCCCCCCCTCCCGGCGCGCTGTTGAGCCAGCTTGAAACGGTAGTGCCAGACGTTACCAACGAAGCGGAGTTGGCCGCGTCGAGCCACAGGTTATACCCAGTCACAGGTGGCGCCGCGGTGCCGACCAGCTTGAGCACGCCGCCGCTGACGGTCGTCGCACCGTTGTAGGTTTGCGAGGCAGTGAGGCTCATCGTGCCCGTGCCAATTTTTGTCAATCCACCGGCACCGGTCAGGCTGCCGTCATAGGTGCTGCTGGCATTGTTGTTGCCGACAGAGAGCGTGACGGCCTGGCTGCTGACGGTTTGCAAGCTGACACTTCGCGTTCCAATGAGCCCTTTCACCGTGGCCGCCGTGATGCCGGTGGAAAAGCTGAGTGAGCCGCTGTCGGCCGTGTTCATATCCACCGTGCTGGCCTGCAGAGCGGTGGCGTTTCCCACTCGGAGCGTGCCGGCGGCGATCCGCGTGTCGCCGGTCTGGCTGTTGCTGGTGCCAGAGAGGACCACCGTCCCAGCACCGCTCTTGGTCAGGGCTCCCGCGCCGGACAAGTTGTTGCTTAGCGTCAGCGTGTCGCTGCCGCCTGTGGCAGTCACCGTGGTGGCACTGGCCAATGACACGGGGGCGCCGATTACCTGCGTGCCGGTAGCAGTCACCGTGGCCGAACCGCTGTTGCTGCTGAGCGTCAACGTATTGGGTCCGTTGATGGTGTAGTTTTGCCCGCTCATGCTCAGTGTTTTGAGACTGGGCGCGGTATCGAGGGCGACCGACGTGGCCCCCGACCCATCAAACACCGCCGAGTCCACGTTGCTGAAGCCGGCAAACGTGCCCGGAGCCGCATGCACCGCGGCCACCGACGTATCGTTCCAGTTCGTGGCCGTCCCCCACGAGGAGCTGCCCAAGACCCAGCGGGCAGAACCGGAGAAAACCGCGCCGGTGGTGGTGATGGAAGCGGACGGGGAAAGGCTGCTGCTGACCAGTCCGCCGGCCAGCCCCGCTGAGGTCGGGGCGGAAGTCAAAGTCAGCGTGGCGTTGCTGTCGAGCAAGCCAGCCGTGGCGGTACTCACGGAAAAGTTCAAATTCTGCGCCGCACTCCCCGCCGCCTGGTTGGTAAATCCCGTGGCCGTTACCCGCGCGTTATCGGTCGTGGCGCTGGCGCTCAGGTTGTCCTGATAGAGGGCGTTGGTCAGCGCGGGGTTGGTCAGTGCCACGCTTTGCGATGCCACCGAGGCCCCCTGGTGGACGGTGCCGAAGGCCAGCACCGTTCCAGCATACGTCGGCTGGGCATAGTCGTACACGCCGCCGGAGACGGCCTGATCGTGGTTGCTGGCGTCAGTGCCATTGTCGTCATTGACGATGTGAATGCTTCCGCTGCGGCTGCCAACGGTGGACGTGTTCGACCAGCCGTCATTGAGCGTCGTAGAGCCCGAGCCGGGAACCAGCGTGCTGGTGGCGGGATTCAGCGTCAGGGCATCCGTCCCCGTGCTGGTGGCGGTGAAATGGCCATCGACCGTCGTACTGTTTGTGACAGTGGTGGCGCGTGGCGTGCCGGTGTCGTTGCGGTGCATGGCGAGCGTCTGCGTGGTCGGCACGCTCAGCAGCGAGACCGGGCCGCCGCCGACCTGGGAAATGGTGAGGATCTCACTGGTCGCATTGCCGCCGAGCGACAGGTTATAAGTGACGCCATTGACCACCATCGTGTTGCTGCCAAGCGTAAACACCGATGCCCCCAACCCGCCGGCCGCCGTCATGAACGTGTACTGCCCTGAGGCCAGCGTGCCCAGCGGATTGAGTGCCACAAAGTTCAGCGTCGAGCCCGTCGTGTTGCTGAACGAACCTCCCATGGTCGCCAGGTCGAGCTTGTCAATGCTGCCGAGGGAGTTGTTGCCGATTTCAAACGTAAAGTTGGGCATGGTGGACCCGGAAACCACGTTCACGCCACCGGAACCGATACGGAAGGTTCCAATCGCACCGTCCACCATCGTAAAGTTGGCCGAGCTGAAGAGATCCCCCTTGAGCGTCAGGCTGGACGTGCCGCTGGTCGCATTGGTGCCGGCGTAACCGATGCCGCTGCCGGGCCGAGCGGCAAATGTTGCGCTGGTATCGCCGGCAACGGTGATGGCCGTATTCCCCAGATTGCCTGACACAGCCAGCGTGCCGCCATTGATTGATGTCGCCCCACTGTAGGTGTTGTTGCCGGAAAGAGTGAGCGTCTTCGTGCTACTGCCGGCCAACGTGAATCCGCCGCCGCCGGCGATCGATCCCGCGAAGGTGGCATTGGTGCTTTGATTGACCGTGAAGAGTTGTCCGCCATTGTTGATTGTGGCGGTATTGGTGCCGCTGGAGGGAGTGGCGATCGAACCACTTAGCGAACCGGTGGTGGTTGGCGCGGTGGTGGAAAGGTTCAGCACGGTGGCGGTTCCCGCGCCAGTATTCGGGTTGTTCACTGCCAGCGTGCCTGTGGCGTCGCCGAATGGAGTGGCACCGGTTCCTGTTAGCGTGCCTGCATTGACCGTTGTACCGCCGATGTAGGTGTTGGCATTGGTGAGGGTCCAGGAGCCGATGCCCGACTTGGTGACCGAGGCGCCATTCGCGCCCGTGCCGCCAATAATTTTCCCCCTGAGAACATTGTTCCCCGTGTTGGTGCCCGTGAGGGTGAAGTTAATAGGGAACCCGCTAGCCACACTAAGGTTACCGGTGTTGGTCCAATCGATCGCTCCGCTATTTACCGCAGTGCTGCCCGAGGCATCGAGCGCGGAGTCGGCATTCACGCTGAACAACCGGTCGGTGCTGGCCGCATTGCCGGTATATTGCAGCGTGCCGCCATTCAGATTGAGTTGGCCGGCAGTGTTGTTGCTTGTGCCGAGGCCACTGGGACTGCCGGCATTGGCAATCTGAGAAATGCTCAACGTGCCGCCGTTGATGTTCGTGGCAGCGACGTAAGTGTTGATGTTGGTTAGAACCAGCTTGCCTGGGCCAAACTTGGAGAGCTGGCCGGGAGAGGCGGAGCCTACAACGGAATTGATCGTCAAGGTCCCGGTGCCGAAGGTTGAGATCAGAATGCCCCGTGTAGTCTGCGTGCCAGTACTTGGGAGATTGGCTCCAAACGTGCCGCCTGTGATCGAGTAGTCATTAGCACCGACAAACAGGACGCCCTTTTGGGCTGTAATGTCCCCGGTATTGGTCCAAGCCTGTCCATTGGTGGTGGTCGTAATTCGAATCTGATCGGTGTTTGCGGTGCCAGTAAAGTTGTCGGTGGTGTTGACATTTGCAACTCGGCGCGAAACCACATTCCCACTTTTTTGGGCGAAATAGAGATTCGCTGGGTCGACGCCCCCATCGAGTGTATAGAGAAATGGAACGGTGACAATACCGCCGTTATCGATAGCGGTTGTACTAGTAAGATTGAACGTAAACTGGCTTTCCTGCGCGGCGTTCATCACGCCGATAATCATCGTTCCGTTGCCACCATTCCAGCCGCGATTTCCGCCGAGGGTAACACTGTTCGCATTGACTGTAATCGTCGATCCAGCAGAGGGGTCGGCTAGCAGGTAACTGGTGCCTCGACCGTTTGCGATGGTGTTAAAGTTCTGCGACGTGGCGCCGCCAGTGTTCGCATTCGTGAAGATCACTTTAGCGTCAACGGCCTTATTGCCTCCAAACGTCAGGTTGGTGGCGGTGGCTACGGTAGCGCCAGGCAGCATATTGGACGGACTGACTCCCATGTTCGTGTAGTCGAGTTTCAGTGTGCCGGCGTTGATCGTAATGGCGCCCGTACTGGTGTTGGCCGCCGATGGGTTATAGGTCAGCGTGCCGGTGCCGTTCTTAATGACCGTGCCCGCAGTCGATCCCCCCACGAGCGAACCACTGATAGTCGTGTTGCCCGAACCGTTAATGGTCAACGCACCCACGGCATTGGACAAATTATTCACGACGGTCAGCAGGCTGGACGAATTGTTCGTCCACGACTGTGCCGCGCCGAGCGTGATGGGGGCGGGGTTCGCGGCGTTACCGATGGTGACCGCGCCGGCGCCGCTGTTGACGGTGATCCCGCCGTTGATCGTCAGGGCGCGAGACGTCGCACTGTCGGAGTCGATCAGCGTGGTGCCGGTATTGCCGAACGTCAGCCCGGTGATGCTCGTTGCAGCATTCAACTGAACGGTTTCGTTGCCGTTGACGCTCGATTGATTGAAGACCACGGAGTCGCCCGACGATGGTGGGGTTCCCGTCGTTCCACCAGTAACAGGATCAAGCGACCAATTCGCGCCGTTTGCCCAGGTTCCGGTTGTGGTCGTGTCCCAATAATAGGTTGTGGCCTGAGCGGGTGAACTAAGAACCGATCCAAGGATTGCCAAGCCAGCGACCGCCAGATAGTACATGGCGCAAAGCCGTGCGCGACGGTTGATGATCGACTTGCAGCCCTTCGCCGACTGAAGCATGGATGCCGAAACGATGGACGAAAAATGTCTCATGAGCGTACTCTCAGTTCCGTGGAAGAGGCGATGCCCTGAATGACTTGGGAAAACTCAAAGTAGATGCGATGATGCTGGAACGACCGCTGCTGATGCTAAAACCGCCGATGCTGGACCAAGGAAAATCGCTAAGTGAATTGAACGGATGTTGAACTGGCCGATTGGCCGGACTGGTTTCCTGCGGCGCAATAAAAAACACCACGAAGCTTCCGCGTGCCCGAGGGACCGCGCGGAAAATTGATGGTGTTATTTATTGATTCGGGTCATTAAGCAGTTTGCAGCAGCGTCTCCTGTCGAGATAAACCTGTAGAGAAAAAAGAAGCGGCCTTCACACGAGCCTCTCGCTTTCCTCACTCACTATAGTAGCAAGACTCAATTGCCTAAACGGGACAAAATATTGTCTTTTTGAGTTTTCCGAAGATTTGGCTTGGCGCGGCGGTGCCAAAACAGGCCAAATCTCGGGCATTTTCTTCGTTCCACGGTGAGATGGGCGTTCTTCGTGCGGCTTCCCGCAGCAATTTATTGGTTGGTCACCGACTCGCCGGCGCTCAACGGATGAAATTTTCGCGACCGCACGTCGCGGCTGCGGGTGTATTCCGTGTCTAACTCCTGCCACATCGCGTCGGACTCCGGCAGGCGATAACGACGGAACGCTTGCTTGTAGGCTTCGTCCGCACCTGGTTTTCCGAGTTCGCGACAGCGCGGACATAAATACTTGCCAGCCGCCAAGGTTCCTTCCAGTGACGGTTCCGCAGCATTGCTGGCCTGACGGGCTAGCTCGAGCGAGAATTTCGCTCGATTGCTCGGATCCGCCAGGATGAAAAGATAGCCGTGCTTGACTCCTTTTTCTCGGCCGGGACATTCCGCCCGCAGGCATTCATAAACGGGCCATGCCGTCTCGCCCTTGCTCTCGAATATCGGAATCTTCCAAGGCGCGACGACTTGGCGGCCCGAAAGCGTCATGAATACCGCGGGGATCTTGTCGCGGATGATATCTAATTCGGACAGCCTGAAATAGTATTCTTCCGCCTGGGGCTTCTCGAAAAGGTCGCTGGCGGCCAGCAACAAATGCTTGCCGTTTTTTTCATCCACGAAGTCGCGATGCACGTAAAATGCCTTGCCATTTTCTCGTTGTACGCGGACGTAAGGCAGCGTCGGATCGTTTTCAATTATTGTAACTTCGTGCGGAGCACCCGAGCCGCGGAAGTTCGGCGCGATCGACACCTCTTCGGTGGGCGCTGTGGTCGCGGGCGGCGGCACAACTTTTTTGGAGCAGCCGGCAAGCCCAAGAATCGCTGCGGAGCCGAGCATCAAAGAAACCGTGCGCTGCCAGAGAGCGCGATTAGCATCCGAGGGGAGTCGCAAAATAGCCAAAGTCCTCTTCCTCTCCGGCCTGAAAATCCGGCCTAAAAACCCACGCGAAAACTCGACGACGTGTGTCGCGGCGTCATCAATTCTGGTTTGTGCGGAAACTGGATGCCGGTATCGTTCCGTACGGCAACTGGCCATCGAGCGCATACCACTTCACCTTGCAATAACTGCTGCCCGCATTCGAGTTGCACCACATCAATTGAAAGTCGTACCAGCGATCTTTCTGGAATACAAACTGGAAATAGGGAGCATTGATGTCCGCTGGGACTAACGGTTGATTCGAGGGCGCGTCTGCGGGATTCGGGGCGGGCGAGCCTTTGACGTACGTATAATCAACGCCTCCCGGCGGCGGAGGCACGTTCCCATGAATCATATGTGGTACCGACCCGTCATAGCCCCCCGACGCGCCGAACCCAGCGCTCGAGTTGGTAGTGGCGAGATCAAAGTTAATCAATTGCCCATCGATCTTGAGTTCGATAGCGTCGTCGTAGGACATGCGAAAGTAAACAGTTCCGTTAATTGGCCCTTTGATCTGCCCGCAATAGCGAATGAATTGGTGGGTGCCCCAGTCACTTGTCTCGGGCACTCCATACGAACTTGGATTATTGGCGAATTGATCGCCGGTAATTGAGATGACCTTCGTACCCAAGTACGTTAGGTGGCTCTCATAATTCCCCGACCTATAGAGACTCTCATAATATCCACCCTTCCCCCATTCGCCGGCGGATCCTCCAATCGTGTAGTAATACGTAGCGTATTGGGCTCGCAGGCCTTGCACGATGGGTGAGTTGGGATCGCTGCAGTCGGGGGGCGGGTCCACGGTCGCGCCACCTGTGGTGCTGCCCCCCGTGGATGTGCCGCCAGTTGTCGTGGCGCCGGTAGTCGTGCCGCCAGTGCTGGTGCCGCCGGATGTTGTGCTGCCTGTGGTCGCGCTTCCGGTGGTGGGCGCGGCGGCGGTGGTTCCGCCGGTCGCCGTCCCGCTGGTGGTGGTGGACGTTTGCTCCGGCGGCAGTTGGCCCGGCGCGAAGCAGCCGGCCAGGTTGATATTCTGATCTTTGTTGGGCCGCCAGTACTGCACAAACGCCACGCAGAACCGCGGGTCGATCGCGCGCGGGTCGAACGAATCGACGTGGCCGTCGCCAAGCGTCACGTTTTCTTTCTGGAAGTGCCGCGGCGCCTGGCCGCCGGGCCAGCCGGCGCTCAAATCATTCAATTGCGCCAGGTTCTGCCCGATGACTTTCACCTCCGGCAGCTTGTAGTCCAACATGACGATCCGGTTTGCATCGTAGGAAGAACTGAATTCCCACGCGTTGGCGTTAAACCCATAGCTGGACACTTGCTGCGGATTGGTATCGTCGGGGCAGAACAGAACGGCCGTTCCCCCTTGCAGATATTGATTCAGCCGCTGCGTCCAGGTGCTCCCGCGCACCGGCTGCGACGCATTGCGGCTATTGGCCCTGGTCCAGGCTTGCCAGATTTGGCGTTGATTGCTCGAGCATTGCGCCTGCCGGCTGCGGCTGCGCGCCATCCCAATCGCCGGCAGCATCAGCGCCACCAGAATCACAATCACCGCGATCACCACCAGCAGTTCGACCAGCGTGAACCCGGCGGGTTGCGAACGGCTGTTGCGAGCCCTCGCTTGCGCCTGCGAAGTGCGCACTGCTGGACCATGCCGTGGAAATGGCAATTGCACTGGCCAAAGCATCGACGCGGATGCCGGCGGAATTTGCCTGGCTGCCATGCCTCTGTGTCCTTGGGGATTCCGAATTGCGCGTGCCCCAGAATGGCGCAATCGAAGCGAATGCTTGGAATCTTCATTAAGCTATCGTAGCAGGAACGGGTTGACGAATAGGGACAAAATGCTGCCTTTATGGGACAATCGCTTTTTCGCTCCCTCGCGGTGGGGGGATTAGAGTGATTGGGACCCCGGATCCGCTTTGGTGAACCAGCCGCTCCAGTCGTTGAACCGAGAGTGGGCCAACTCGCTCCCTGACAATCTGCGCGTTCCCGCAGATTTTCGTCAATTAACTCGCCGAGACCGGCCGATAGGCCGATCATGGCGTGCTATCACCGCTTTGCACGCCAAAGACGAATCCGCATGAGCGATCCAGAATGAGCGACACTGTCTTCACCCATCTGCGATTCTGGCTGCTGGTGATTTTCTCCTGCGCGCCATCTGCCTGGATTTATTGGCTGGCGCTGGCCAAGCGGGCGATGTCGCGGTGGCTCATTCTGCAGTTCGGATTCTCGCTGGTGGCGATCGCGGGCATCGACGTTTACCTGCTGCAAACTCTCAAGGCTCAAGCCCGGCTTACAACGTCGGTGGCCGACGATTGGATCTTTGACTCGGAAGTCTCGATCGCGCTATTTCTTCTGCCAGCCATGTTCGGCGGCATCGGCATCAACGTGATTTCCCATGTCCTGGTGGATCACCTGGTCGAGACGAAAAAGCGGTTCACGTCCAAGCACACGGACACCTAAGCGGCACGCCTAGAGATTGAAGTAGAAAGTTCGCGAGAGAAACCGCCACAGCTTCCTGCCCAGAGTTTCCGTCCCCACCTGGACGCGGGCTTCCCCCTTCAGCGACAGCCGCAGCACATGGTCTGAATTGTCCAGCACCACGCTTGCCTGGTACGAAGGGCTCGCCGGCCGCTCTTGTCCTGTCTCGGGATCGGATCGCGTGTCGAGTTGGCCGCCGTGCTTGGTCGACATTCGCTGCGAGCTGGTCTTGAGTTCCGCCTGCGAAATCGCCGCCACTTTGCCCACAATGCTGCGGCCGGCCATTGAGTCGAGCAGCAGCGCCACCTCCTGCCCCTCGTGAATGAACTGGATATCCGCCTGATCAATCACCAGGACCGCTTCCAATTGCTTGGGATTGCCGATATAGCAGGCCTGGCTGCCCGTGTTGAGCCAAGTTCCCAGGTTCTGGCGATCGAGCGGCGTTCCCGACCAGGCGACCAACCCTTCCTCGGACTTGGCCGTTGCTTTTACCATCGGCGGCGGCAGCACGATGCCGCTGCGAGGGCTGCGCAGCGTGAGGTGCCCTAGATCCCGCTGACGTTCGGCCAGTCGCTCGCGAACGCTGGCGAGCGATTTCTCCAATTCGGCGATCTGCGACTCGGCCTCCTTGCTCGAAGCATTATGCAGATGCCGCAAGTGCTGCAGCATATTGAGCTTAGCCTCGTCCTCGTCGCATTCGCCGCTGAGCTTGGCGATTTCCAGGCGTGAATCCAGATTTTCGAGCGTGGCCAGCACGTCCCCCGCTTCCACGTGGTCTCCGGCACGCACTTTTACTTCGCGCAATACGCCCGGCACTTCGACAAACACCTGCGCCGCCTCGTGCGGCTGCACTTCCAATGCACAATACACTCGATGCGGCAACGGGATAGCCAGCGCAAACAGCAACGCCATTACCACCAAGCCGAGGGTTAAAGCGACCCGCGGAAGATGAATCTTCTCCAACTGCCCCGGTACCGAGAGAAACCTCTTCAGCCCCCACAGCGGCTGAGCCACCAATCCCACCACCGCGAGTCCCCCGAGCATCTGTCCAATGATCTCCAGTCCATAGGGTTTCAGCACATGGCACAAGAAAAAAACGACGCCGCCAACCACCATCCAGCGATACACCACCGACGTCACGGCGTAGAGCGCGAACCACGCTTGTCCTCGGCGGGGCAGGTACCGATCCTCCGGCTCTTCCAATCCCAGTAACCATGCCCCCAGCTTGTGGGTCACCACCGAGCCCGCCTTCTGGCGGAGATTGGGGATCTCCAACAGATCGGCCAGGATGTAGTAGCCGTCGTAACGGAGCAGCGGATTGCCGTTGAACACCACCGTGCTGACCGAACAGACGAACATCACGCTAAGCATCAAGTTGTTCAACAAACCCGGTACGCTAAACCACCATACAAACGTGGCCAGCGCGGCAATCACCAGTTCCACATACATTCCCGCCGCGCCAATCGTCGCCCGCTGCCACTTGCTCTTCACCATCCAGGAGTCCGACACGTCGCAATACAAGCACGGCGTCATGACCAACATCATCAAGCCAATCTCGTGGCATTCCCCGCCATATTTTCGGCAACTTAAACCATGCCCCAATTCGTGCAAGACCTTGGTCACCGCCATCGCCGCGGCCAGGTAAATCCAATTGCCCGCGGCGAAAAACTCATGACTCCCCGGCAAACGAGCGTGGAACGCCTCGAACTGCACCAGGATTAGCGTCACGGCCGAGAGCCCCAGCAACAGAGCGGCCGCGGCCGCCAACGGGGTAAAGAACCACGACGTGTACGGCAGCAGCCAATCCAGCAGCCGCTGCGGATCGACTCCGCGAAATCGCAGCGACAACAGATTGGTCAGCGTGGAGACGAACTCTTCCTTGCGTCGCTCATCGCGCCGTTGTTTCAATTGCGTCCCCTGGTTGGGCAGCAGCGAATGGACCAGGCCGTTCTGGTGCAGATTGCCCACAAAATGTGCCAATTCGTCGTGCGTGATCTTGCGCGGCGAGAAGTCGGCTTCGTACTGCTCCTTCAAGTCATCCAGGCTGCTGCGGCCATCGAGCAACTTGAGAATGGCGTACTCTTCCCGGCGCAAGCGAAAGTACTTCAGGCCCAACGGATCCTTGACGACCCAAGAGCGCTCGCCCTGGTAGCGATGTTCGCGCACCGCCAGATCGGGGCGCATGACCAACCGCAGCGGCCGCGTGGAACTGGAGATCAGGCTGTCGTCGAGCGCGATCATGGGTTCGATTACTCAATCCGCAGGTTCACCGGTTCGCCCGGATGCAAAATCCATTGGCCGTCGACTTGCCGGTTTTCGACTTCGACGTGGATGCGGTAGTCGCCGGCCGCCTGGCACACTTCGCTGACGAACGTCACCTTGCCGTTGAGTGTCAACGGGGCGCTGCCGGGCTGCTCGATCTCAATGATGGCGTTGTGACCACGAATGCGGGAGCGCGGAAACTCGCTCGCTTTGACGAATCCTTCCACTCGCAGGCGATCGATTCGCACGACGTGAGCGACCACTTCACCCGGTTGCACCCACTCACCGACGTGGCGGCGCAACTCGTCGACGACTCCATCGACAGGAGTGGTAATGTGCCGCCGTTGGATACTATGCTCGGCCGAGGCGACTTTGACCGCCGCGCTTTTGGCCTCCGACTGGGCCACGGCGAAGTCCACGCCGGTTTGCTCGATCTGCAGAGTCGCCTTGCGATGCTCCAGGCTCAGCCGGCGAATCTCGGCGAAGGCCACCGAATTGGCCACCTTTTTGTTCGCTTCCTGAGACGACTCGTACTCCGCCTCGGCCACGTCGGCCGCCGCCTTCGAGTAGCGGGTATTAATGTCGTTGGTCGCTTTGTGCTGTGCGGCGCTTAACTCGCACTCGGCCAGTTGCTTGTCCAAAATCGAATGCTGGTCGTCGATGCGGGCGAGCAACTCGCCGGCGTGGACGGGCGATCCCTCTTTGGCTTTGATCTCCGCAATCACCCCCGCCTCCTGCGCCGCAATCTCCGCCTCATCTCCCGGCATGACTAGGCAGTGCAGCAGCACGCACGGTGAATTGGTAGGCGCAGGGTTGGCCGTTGCGTCAACGGTTTGGCTCCATACCGCGGCGGGCAGCCCAAACCACAGGGCTCCGATGGCCATCCATCGCGTGCAGGTCGTTACGTATTGAATCATGTGAGTCTCCCTCTCATCTTTTCAAACTCGAAACAGAATCTTCGAGCGAACGAAGGCCACAATGTCGTGAAACCAGACGTATCCGATTGACCGTCGCCCGCAGTAAATCTGTGCGGTGACCGCCGAGCCGGGCCGCAGTTGCGTTGCATTCAGGTCTGCCGGATCGATGCGGACTCGCACCATCACCGTGTTGCCGTTTTCGCCGCGGACTTCGGCGCTGTGTTGAACTTCCGTTACGCTGCCCGAGCGGCGGCGGCCGGGATCGGTCGCCAGGATGTAGCCGACTTTCAGGTTCCGCTTGGCGGCGGGCGTGGCTTCCCAGGCGTCGGCCACAAAGCCCGCGTGGTTCTCCGGCACCATCAATTCCAATTCCCAACTGCTCTTCGGATTGGCGACGGAGAGCAGGATCTGCCCTTTCTCCACCGGTCGATCCAGCAGCCGCTTCTTTACGTCCCAGGTGGTAATCTGGCCGTCGATTGGGCTGCGAACGGAAAGCTGTTTTTGCTTGGCCAGCAGTAAGTTCAATTGTGCGACCAGGCTGTCGTGCGTCTTTTGCAATTGGGCGAATTGCCCTGACAGCCGGATTTTTTCCTCCTGCGACAGCCGATTGTTTCCTTCCATCCAACGCACCGCCCGCAATTGCTCTTGCATGGAGTTCTGCCGTCCCGTGACTTCGGCGAGCTGCACTTCCAGCTCCTGATTGCGCAAGCGGATCAACTCGGCCCCCGCTTTCACCTGGTCGGCGTGATTGACGAGCACGTCGCTGACGACGCCGTTCTCCTGGACAAACACATCGCGGCGCTCGGTCGGCAGCATGGTTCCCTGTGCCGCGATCCGGAAATCGGCCGGGATCACGCACAATCCCACTCCAACCGCCACAACGATGGCCGCTGCCGCGATTGTCTTCGGCAGCCGACGGGCCGTCACGAACCAGCGAGTTTTCGCCAACAGACGCCACAGCGGCATCAGGAAGACGCGATCGTGGTCGATGGCGTTGGCCAATGCGGCGGCTCCGCGCCGTGTCACCTGCTCGGTAACGATGCGGGTTTGGTAGCTCAATCCCTGCTGCTTGATTTGCTCGATTACCAGGACGCCGAGAACTTCGGGCTCGCGGGATGACTCTTCGCTGTCGCCATCCATGTCGGAGTCGGCGCGAGCATCGGCGTCGGCACCTATCGGCCGCAGCAGCGGAATCACCGCCAGCGATTGAGTATGCGTTTCATCGATATAGGCGTGCAGCGGCTCTTCAATCTGTGGCGGGAGCTGCATCGGGTCGCCGGAGTACCACAGCGGCTGGCGGCTTTTGATCACTCGTTTGGCCAATGCCAGCAACAGCCGGACCACATTGGCGCGGCTCTCCGCGACGGCCTGCCCGCTGATCGCCGCCACGCGGGTCCGTCCGCGACGCCAGACAATCACGCTCACGCGGTCGCACTCGATCAACCCTCGCGCCTCGTTTGCCAGCGTGTATGCGGTGTGCGTCACGTCAATCGAGCTGTGAACCGCTTCACTGAACCGATCGAACCGGTCGCGCTGGCTGTCGCGCTCTTCCAGCAGCCGGACGTCCTGATTTTGCAGAAATTCGCCGGCCAATTCGGCCATTTGCCCGATCAGCCACAAATAGCCTCGTTGCAATTCGACGTCGCCGCCCCGGCGCTGAAAGACTTCGATGATCCCGTGCGGCCGCCGGGCCGTTTTCAGCGGAACCAACAACAGCAGGTAGGGCGTGGGGTTGTTTACTTCATCGATCTCTTGCGCCGTTAGCTCAGGCGTTACGACCGCGGAGTTGCCGTTGTCGAGTACTTGGCGGAGCATTTGCCGGTGACCGCGCTCGCCAATCGCATCTTGCGGCAAGTCGGCGGGCAGCGTTGTCGTCGATTGCAGTTGGAGGTCTCGGCCTTCGTCGGAGAGCAGCCAAACGGCGCCCCCTGGAGCGGCCAGCGCGTCAACCACGCGGGCAATGAACTGCTCGAAGAACGACTTGCGGTCCGTGTCGGCATACGCCAACAACGCCATCTCGGCCATCGCCTCGCGGATTTTGATCCGCGTTGCGTCTGCCGTTTCAGGTTCTAAAAGCTGTGCGGATTCCATGGTTTACTTTCTGTCGATTGCGTGGCCCGATTGCTTTGAGCGTGTCGCTATGCTGCATCACCCCCGCGCACTCCCAAGGGGAAAGGGGGATGTTAGCCGATGCAATCCAAATACGGATCCTGCCCCATTTGCCGATGACTCTTCCTGCGCCGCCGCTCGTGAAACATCAGCGATTTGCGGAACCGAAACTGCCGCTGTTGCAGCCGGCGCTGCGCATGCCTGAACGCTTTCAGTGCGGCCCCCACCGCGGCAGGGAGATTATCGCCCAGACGCCCGCGAATCCGGCCGGCCGTCTCAGGGCCGAGCCCTTGCAGCAGCAGTTCGTCGTCGAGCGACACATACTGGCGGCAGGAGCCGGGTTCTCCTTGACGCCCGCCACGGCCGAACAACTGCAGGTCGATTCGCTCGTCGTCGTGCATCTCGGTGGCAATCACGTGCAGGCCTCCCAACTCGGCCACGCCGTGTCCGAGGCGAATATCGGTGCCCCGCCCCGCCATGTTTGTGGAGACCGTCACGCGGCCTGGCTGGCCCGCTTGCGCGACGATCTCCGCTTCCAGCGCCACCTGATGAGCGTTGAGCACCTGATGCGGAATACCGGCCGCCGTGAGCAGTTCTGAAAGCTGCTGCGACTTGTCGATAGATCGCGTGCCAATCAATACCGGGCGGCCGAGTGCGTATAGTTCTCGCGTCTCCGCCACGACGGCGTTCCATTTGCTCGTGGCATCGGGCGTCACTTGTTCCGGGAGCTTGATTCGCTGGACCGGTCGGTTGGTGGGAACCGTGACGACGCTCAAGTCGTAAATCTTCGCCAGTTCCGCCCGGCTGCTCGCCGCCGTCCCGGACATTCCGGCGAGATGCTTGTATTTGCGAAAATAATCCTGCACTGTGATTTGAGCGGCCTGACCGGCATCGATCGTGACGGTCAAGTTCTCCTGGGCCTCGATGGCTTGATGGATGCCGCTGCGCCACTTGCGTCCTTCGGCCAACCGGCCGGTGAATTCGTCGACCACCACCACCTCGCCGCCACGGACCACGTATTGCCGGTCGAGATGAAAATCGCGCCGCACGCGAATGGCCCGCTCCAGGAACTCGTAGTACGTCGCCAGGTTCAAGGCATGGAGCGTTTCAGGCCGGCTGAGCGAGCGAGACAGCCGCTGCCCTGCCGTCGTGAGGCTGACGCTGTGCTGCTCGTGGTCGTACTCAAAGTGCTCCGCCTCAATGAAGTGCCCCGCAGCCGTGGCGGCGAACTGATACGCTTCGATCTCTCGCCGCTGGGCTTCGCCGGGGATCGCGCCGATGACCAATGGCGTACCCGCCTCGTCGATGAGCACGCTGTCCGCTTCGTCGACAAGGGCGTAAAAATGTCCCCGCTGAACTCCGTGGCGATCTCGGCCGCCGGCCCCGCGACCGGACGCGCCTCCCGATTCCATCGCCCGCCGCCCCAGCAGCCGGTCTCTGAGGAAATCAAATCCAAACTCTTTGGCCGTGCCGTAGGCAATGTCGCAATCGTAGGCCGCCTGGCGCTGATCGGTGGACGTGTCGCTTTCGATCACTCCTACTGTAAGCCCCAGGGATTCGTACACGGGCCGCATCAACTCGGCATCGCGGCGGGCCAGATAATCGTTGACCGTGGCCAGGTGGGCCCCTTTGCCCGGCAGCGCCGCCAGCGCCATCGGCAGCGTGGCGGTAAGTGTCTTTCCTTCGCCTGTTTGCATTTCGGCGATGCTGCGGCGGCTGAGCGCGATGCCGCCGAGGATCTGCACGTCGAAGTGCCGCATGCCCAAAGTCCGCCGCGCCGCTTCACGCACCAGTGCATACGTCTCCGGCAGCAGCGCCGTGAGCGCTTCACCCGATTGCGCCCGATAGCGCAGCGCCAGGTATTCTCTGCGTAGTTGATCTGCCGTAAGTGCCATCGCCCAGGCTTCGCGGGCATTGACTTGGCGCAGCGATTGTCGTTGGAAGAATTGCGCGCGGCGCCCCAGAGGCGCCAACGTGCCGCAGCAGGTGAAGATCGTGGACACTAATCCGTTCACAGCGCGCGGACTCCGGGCGTCACGCGCATCGCCTTCATGGCAACGCCGCGAATCGCTGGGTGGGTGGTGGTTCGGCGGGTACGTCTCGGGGCAGGGGGCGCAGGCCGGCGAAGCACGGCCCCACGGAAAGCTATGCAAAGATACCACTAAATTGCGCACTCGCGCGATCAGGATCGATTGCTAAAGTCAACCAATCCGACAGGCGGCAACTGGCCATTTGACGGTGCAGATTGAGTTCCGCAATTCGTCGCGGCGCGGGAAATGGCACAGCCCATATAATCGTCCCGCTCCCACCATGCACAACCCGAACAAACGCATTTGTATGCGCGCAGGGCCTCGCCTGAGAAGCCGCCGTGGGTCCTCGATTTAAGCAATTCACTCGCGCGAAAAAAATCCTCCACCCCCTGCTGCCAAGGTGTGGCGGAGGAAAAACTTCAGATTCTCGCGCTGCTCAGCGGCCAAATCCACCAAAGCCGCCACCCCCGGCGCCTCCGCCGAAACCGCCCCCACCGAATCCTCCGCCGCCGAAACCACCTCCACCGAAGCCGCCGCCACCCATGCCGCCGCCGAACCCTCCGCCAAATCCTCCTCCTTGGCCGCCGACGAATCCGCCTCCCTGCTGGCCGCCGCCGAACGCGCCGCCGCCATAGCCCGAGGCCCCAGCGCCGCCGCCAAAGCCTCCCGCCCCGGCGAAGTTGTACGAAATAGGCACCACGAGGTCGCCAACCGGGTAGACCTTGGTCACCAGATTCTGCTGGGCCCCCTCCTTCGTGGTGATCATCAGCGTTTCGTCCTGAACGGCGTACGTCAGCGTGGGATCGATCTTCCGCAGCATCAGCTTGAGCGCCGAACGCAACGAAATGCCGCGCACGTTGCGCATCGTCACCGGCGTGTCGCTGCTGACCCCTACGTCTTCCAGAGCCTTGCTGTCGAGCATGATCGGAATGCCGTGCAGGTCCTTCAAGTAGTCGATCACGTCATCCAGCGGAGTCTCCTCAAAGTCGAGCTTCGTCGGCTCCTTGAGCTGCTCCATGATCTTCTCTTCTGCAGGACTGGTATGCTGCAAGTCAACCGTGGCGTATTTCTTGCGCCGCAGCGTCAACTCCTCCCACACTTCAGCCGACGGATAGACGATCGGTGGATCGTCCGGGAACGGCACAAACGACTTTTCGACCTCGAACATCGTGGCGACCGACGCCCGATCGCGCTGATCGATCAGCGCCATGCTATCCTCCACGGCGCTCTTCAACTGGCCGCTGCGCACAGCCGACATGACCGTGGGACTATCGGGTGCGATCTTTTTAGCTTCCGTGGCGGCCTCCTTGTCCGCTTCGTCGTAGCGCCCTTCCTTCACCAGCGACTCGTAGCGCTCCATCAACTGCCGCAGTCGTTCCTCTTCGCGAGCGGTCCGTTCGATCAGCCGCTGGCGTTCGCTGCGCAGCGCCTTGGACTCTTCGGCCCGGCGCGTCTCCTCGCTCTGAATTACCGCCAATCGACTCGCCTCGTGGGCTGCGTTGGCGATTTGATTGAGCAATTGTGATTTCACGTCGGCCGACACGTCCTGTGTATTGCGGACCGTGTCGAGCATCAGCTTCAGGTCATTCTCGGCCGTTTTGGGATCTGTGCCCATCATCTTGCGGGCTTTCTCCAGCGATTCCTTCACATCGGCCTTGAGGATTTGCGTGGCGATGTCGAGCCGCTTCTGCACCTGGGAAATTTGATCGGTGGAAGGAGGCGGAAGATTCTGCAGCATCTCATCTCCCCCTGCCAGCTCCGGCGCTCCGCTGCGTGGCGCGCCGGCCATTGCTTGCAGCGCCTTGTCCGCGGCGCCAGCCACGGTTTGGGCGTTCGCATTTTCCGGATCGGTGGCCAGTGCCTGCTTGGCCAATCGCTGGGCCGCGCCGTAGTTCTTCATGGCGAGCGCGTTCTCACCCAAACGTGTCAGCGTCCGCGCGTTGTTAGTAAGCACGCGGCGCGCTTCCAGCAGCCCCTCAGTGCCTACAGTCGGCAACCCTGCGCCGCCATCCGCGGAGGCCAACTTGACCAGCGTGGCCAGATAGCTATTCGACTCGTCGCTGACCGTGGGCTGCACGTTCCACTTCAGCGAGACCGGCCGGCCATCGAGTTCCGCAGACATCGAGACGGCTACCGGCCCGGCGGCCTTTCCTTCGCCGATCACCACCGTGTCTCGCTCGGCGCGCAGCGGCGGGGTTCTAAGCGGATACACCGTGGTGCACGCAGCGGGCCAGTTGGCCTGGGTCGGCCACAGCACCGGTGCGCGGGCCACGCTCGCCAGCGCTTTGCCGGTGAGCCCCATGTCGCGCCCCGCATGGTCCAACAGCAGCATCCCGCCGGTTTGATTCGCCAGAATGGAGAGCAACTCCGCATCGATCTGCGGGCCGATGGCAAAGCTCGACACCGGCACATGCCGCGCCGCGAGCTTCGCGGCCACGTCGAGGAATTTTGCATTGCCGTCGGACGTGGCGGTGCTCATGCCGTCGCCAATGTAAATCACCGCTCGCCGCATCGTGCTATTCGGCGCGAACAGATTCGCGGCGGCCGAGATCGCCTTGACCATGTCGGTCGAGCCGAGCGGCACGCGGCGCTGCAGCTTGCCTAGCGCCTGCCGCATCTCCGCCCCATTGGGCGCCACGAACTGCGAAGTTAGTGGCATGGCATCCAGATCGACCGCGACGAGCTTCACGCTGTCGGCGGTGCCCAACGCATGGAGCATCTGCTCCAGCGCAACCATCGCCTGCGTGCGATACTCACCCGCCTGGCTGGCGGAGGTGTCGAACAACACCACAATTTCAGCCGGGCGTTCGCCGGCGGACTCCAATTGCGGCGTCAGCGCCAAGGCATAGTACGATTTGTCAGGCGTTTGATAGACATCCAGTTGGGCAGATCCCCGCTGGGGGCTGACGGGCTCAGCCGCCAACGCAAACTTGGTCAATGACGCCAGTATTAAAAATAACGCCAACGGCAAAACCGCTAAGCAACTCGAAAAATTC
>JAIOQB010000094.1 GCA_021413585.1 Planctomycetia bacterium | reverse complement strand
AACCGAACGGCCATGGCCGCCGAGCCGCAACCCCAAGCCGCCGCTCCGCCGACGCGCCCCTGGTATCTCTCCACGATCGGACTGGCGCTGGCTGGCAGCGCGCTGATGTGGGCCGCCTTGCCGCCGCTCGACTGCGGACTGCTCGGCTGGGTGGCGCCGGTCTGCTGGGTGGCGCTGATTCGGCGGCGGCATCTCGACGGGCAGCGCCCTTATTTGAATATCTTCTTCGCCGGCTTCGTGTTCTGGCTGGCCGCGTTGTATTGGCTGACGCTGCCGCACTGGAGCGCAGCGATCGGCTGGGTGTTATTGGCGCTCTATTTGGCGTGTTACGTGACGTTGTTCATTGGCCTGTCGCGCGTGGCGGTGCAGCGGCTGGGCGTATCGGTGCTGATCACGGCGCCCGTAGTGTGGACCGGGTTGGAATGGCTGCGGGCCCA
Source organism: Planctomycetia bacterium (assembly GCA_021413585.1). Taxonomy (GTDB): domain Bacteria; phylum Planctomycetota; class Planctomycetia; order Pirellulales; family UBA7805; genus JAIOPX01. The sequence continues at coordinate 7,208 of JAIOQB010000094.1, read as the reverse complement.
CTTGTTCACGGGGTTCCTGCTGGCCAGCCTGTCGCACACGCAGTATCGCTGGACCGCCGTCATTCAGATTAGCGATCTGGTGGGGGCATATGGCGTGAGCTTTTTGGTGATGTTGGTCGCCGCCTGCGTGGCGCGGATGCTGCCGATTGAAAAGCTGCGTGCGGCGATCTGGCCCCTGGCGCCGCTGGTGGTGGCGATGGCCGCGACGTTGCTCTACGGCCAGTGGCGAATGGCGGCGGCTGTTCCCCGGCCGGGGCCCAAGGTGGCACTGATCCAAGGGAACATCGACACGGTGTTCGGCCGCGACCCGCGGCAAATGAAGCAAGAGATTCGGGATCAATACGTTTCGCTGGCCCGGCAGGCGCTCAAGGAACAGCCCGACATCCAATTGATGGTCTGGCCCGAGTCAATGTTCTGGGCGCCGTTGATGATCGTCGAGAAGGACGCCTGGCTGCCGGCCTCGATGTTCGAGGGTCATCCGTACGTCACCCCGGCGGAGGCCAAGGACTGCCAACAGCGGCACCAATTGCCGCTGGCCCTGCGGGAAACGGCCGACATCACGCGCTCGCTGCTGACCGACACCGTGGCCGAGGTCAATCCTGCCCGCGCGGGCGATCCCCCCAGCGCATTCGATTCGACTGCGCCCGACACCGCGCCCCGCGCGCCAGCGGACACAGTGCCTCGCGCGCCTGGAGAGGCATACCACGGCCCGGCGATCATGCTGGGGGTCGACACCGAGCAGTATTTGCCCGGCATGGTGCGGCGCTACAGCACGTCGGTGTTCATCCAGCCCGACGGCAAGCTGGGAGGCTACTATCACAAGATGCACCCGGTGATGTTCGGCGAGTACCTGCCGCTGGGAGATTATTTTCCATCGCTCTATTCGCTCACCCCGCTGGCCGGCGGCTTGAGCCAGGGAGAAGCCCCGAAGACGTTCGAGGTGGGCAACGCCCTGGTGGCGCCAAGTATTTGCTATGAAACGGTGATGCCCCACTTGATCCGCCGCCAGGTTGACTTGCTAAGGCAAGCGGGGCACGAGCCCGATCTGCTGGTCACCCAAACCAACGACGGCTGGTTCCACGGCTCGGCCGCATTGGACATGCACCTGATTTGCAGCGTGTTCCGGGCGGTCGAATGCCGCAAGCCGATGCTGATCGCCGCCAACACCGGCATCTCGGCCGCCATCGACGCCAACGGCCAGATCACCAGGCAGTTGGGCCGCCGCGATCAGAGCTACCTGATCACCAACGTGCCGCTCGATTCGCGGCACAGTTTCTACGTCCGGGCCGGCGATACGCTGGGGATTGCCTGCGCCGTGGGTTGCGGGCTGCTGGTGCTGTGCTTCGTCGTGCAGCGCGTCACCGGCCAGAAAGCTCATCAGGCGGAAGAGGATTCAACGCCCGAGGCGGCGGCGCAGCCGGCCTAGACTCGCGGGTGCCTGGGGCTGAACGAAGCGCAGCGGAGTGAATCCCCAACTCGTACATAGCCCCGGGCTCTGCCCGGGGGCTGAAGTACCATCCAGTTCCCCCTGCGAAATCTCTCACTAGCCCGACGCGCAAGCGAGGGGGAAGCACGGAAAGCTATACCCCCTCGCTTGCGCGTCGGGCTAATAACGGTCCGGCCAAAATTGCCCTCCTTGCGGGAATAATCCCGCCCTGGCCCGGCGAAGAGTTCTGTGAATAAGAGCTGACAGGCAACAGGCTGCCTTCGGATTCCCTCGGCCGGTGGGGCAGCGGCCGTGGGGGACTGGACTGGTGGATGTTCCCTACCGCGGGACGCCACGGCGATTCCACCGGCATACCACGGGGATAAACCCCGTGGCTCGGGGTGGTTCGGTTGACGGCCGTCCCTCGCCCCAACACGTTCGTATCGTATGAGTTATGCAGCTTAGCCATAGCCCCGGGGACTATGCAGTTTTCGTTGACTTCCCCTCCCTTGCCTAACTATACTAAGTGGACGGGGAGTGGCCTCGAAGCGGTGTGGCCTCGAAGGCGTGGAGGCCTCTAGCGTTGTCCAAATGTCTAATGTCCAAATCCCAATGTCCAAAAAATCGAGCGCAGCTCCCTCATTGGTCATTGGGATTTAGACATTGGGATTTCTTCTCAGTGTCACTGCGCTGAAAAGTCTCTGTGGTGAAAAATCCGGTTTGTAGGAGGGGGGTCGATGAACCTCGTCGGCAAGATTTTCGTGTTCCTGATCATGTGCATGAGCCTCGTGTTCATGGCCTTCGGCGTGGTCGTCTACTCGACGCACACCAGTTGGCGTGCCGAGTCGTTACGCACCGAAAAGGAAGTCAAGGAGTCCAAAGGGCTGCTGTCGCTGGGGCTGAAGTACCAGTTGGAAAACGAAAAGAAGAAGAACGACGCCCTGGACAATGAGAAGGCTGAGCTGGAAAAGCAAATCGCCGCCATCAAGGCCGCGCATCTGCAAGCGCTGAGCAAGCTGGAGACGGAGAAGTCGGTCCTGGTGGCTCAATCGAATGAAGCCCAAAAGTCAAACAGCGAAATGCAAGCCACGCTGCAAGGGGCCCTCGACAAGGTGCAAATCGAGCAGAAGAAATTCAACGCCCTGCAGGCCGAGCGCGATACGCTCCGCGAGGAAATCAAGCTCGCCCGCGGCAAGATCGACAGCGAGTTCTCGCAGGTGGTGGTGCTGACCGAACAGATGCACGCGGCGATGAACGACCTGCAACGGGCAGAGATCCGCAAGAAGGAACTGGCGGACGACGTGGCCAAGGCCACGCGGCTGCTCCACTCGATCGACACGACGTTAACGATTAATACCCCGCCGGACTACAAGACCCCCCCGCCCATCGATGGCTTGGTGACGGGTGTCCGCGTCAGCGGGCCTGACACCTACGCTCAACTGTCGATCGGCTCGGACGTCGGTGTCCGGATCGGCCACTCGCTGGAGATCTACCGCGGCAACCTGTACGTTGGCAAATTGAACGTGATCCGCACCACGCCCGACGGCGCGGTCGGCAAAGTGGATAAAGACAGCCAAAAGGCCGACGTGCTTCGCGGCGACCGCGTGGAATCGCGCCGCAGCTTGAAGCTGACGTCGGGCTGATTTTCGATTGGCGATTGTTGATTTGCGATTGTTGATTTGGACCAACTGAAAGTTTAATCAACCGAGTTGGGAATCTGATTCGTGGCCAAAAAAGTAAAAGTCGTCAAGGTGAAAGGCCCCGTGCAGAAGCAGCGGGCCAATGTCTACACGATGATGCTCATCGTGTCGTTCATTGCCCTCTCGCTGGGCTCGTTCCTGCTGTATAAAGAACTCGAACGCTACGAGTTTGAATACGAGGCCCCCAAGCGGCCGAAGCCGCCGGGCGTGGCGATGATGATTACACCGACGGGCAGCCAATATTGTTTGGCCATTGGCAACACCGTTTGACTATTTACTAGCACATTGCTAGCGACCGCGAAATGATTTTGCGACCCGCCGCCAGGATGGCTGCGGACTACCACTCTCCACTCTCCCACAAAGCGAGCAAGGATGCTCAACCGTCTGCTGGGAATGATTCGCCACGATCAGGCGATTGACCCGATTACCGCCAACACGCAAATCGGCGTGCCGGGCGCGGGCCGCTATCGATTCATTGTCCAGCCGATCGACCTGCCGGCCCGCGTCTCTCCAGAGATCCACTCCGCCGTGGCCCGCGCGAGATGGATCTCCCTGGAACAACTGCCCCATTGTCGCGCTCCGTTCGCGTGCCACATTGGAGACGAACAATGACAATATCTAAAATGCTCAGCCTGTGGCAACGAATGACTGCCACCTGGCTGTGGTTTCTGGCCGGGCTGGTCGCGGCGGTGGCGCTGTGGTTCCTGCCGCCGCGGTGGACCGGGCCGCTGAAGCAATCGGCCGCCGGCGCGCTGTCGCCGGGGCAGCGCGTGGTGTGGCAAACGGCCGACTCGGTGCGCGGCTGGACACGGCGCGCCGGCGTGAAGTTGCCCACGATTACGTTTGCCGACTCCACAGAAAGCAAAGCGGCCAGGCAGGCCGCGGAGAATCCCGCCGACAAAGCGGCCGAGCAGGCCCTGCGTGTACGCTTGCAGCAACTCGAAGCGGAAGTCACCTGGCTGCGCAACGCGGCCCGGCAAAACGCCCCGCAGGGAGGCGCGGGCGAGCCGCTGCTCGCCGGGCAGCTCATCCCGGCCCGCGTGCTGGGCGTGCAGGCCCGGCAGTTTTTGGCCGCCCGCAATATCCTGGACGTTGGCAGCAAGAAGGGGGCCGAGGAAGGGAATGTCGTGCTGAGCATTGCGGGTAACAATGCCGAAGGCGTCGGCCGCGAGCCGGCCCTGCTCGACGTCGGCGGAGATGCGCAGGCGATGCCGGGGCGGCTGGTGCTCGCCGGGCGCGGCATCGTCGGCAAGCTCCGCGAGGTGGGACGATCGACCAGCACGGTCGAGCGCGTGACCGACGCCGGCTTTCGCGACCAGGTCCGCCTGGTGCATCAGGAAGATGGTCAACTCGTACCCGGGCCGCGCGGAACGCTCGTGGGCAATGGCAGCGCGCTGTGCCGCATTCAGCACGTGTCGTCGAGCCAGCCGGTGGCCGCCGGAGACGTGGTGTACGCCGCGGCGTGCGAAGGAGTGGTCGCCGCGCCGCCGCGCTACGGCACCGTGGTCCGCGTGCAACAAGTCCCCGGCACACCCGACTGGGACATCTGGGTCCGCCCCGCCGCGAACTTCGACGACGCGTCGGAAGTGTCGGTGCTGAAGACGGAGTTGAATACGCCGGGGAAGTAGGCAAATCTCCAATCACCAAATTCCAATCTCCAATAAAACGTGCGTAGCTCCTTTATTGGTTATTGGAATTTGGTCATTGGTCATTACTGGTAATACGCAAGGTCAAGGAATCTCTATGATGCGTTGGCTCATCCTGCTCCCCGCCGTGTACGCGGCCGCGTTGGCCCAGACCACTTGCGGGCAACTGTTGGCGGTGAAAAACTTCTCGCCCGATTGGCTGGCGCTGGTTGTGGTGGCGTGGATGCTGGCCGGGACGCGGCGGTTTGATTTTCTCGTCGCCGGCGCGATCGGGCTGTTTGCCGATTGCATCGCGCCGGGCAGGCCGGGGGCGGGGGCGGCGACGTTCCTTTCCGCCGGTTATGGAATTGGGCTGCTGCGGCGGTTCATTCCGCGCAACAACATGCTGTGCCAGGCAGTGCTGGCCGGGATGGTGGCCGCCCTGGTGGCGCTGGCCGCGTCGGCCGCCGCGTGGCTCGACGGCCTGGCGCCTCTGGCCGCCCAAGCGTGGCTGCGCCAAGCGGGCGGGGTGGGGCTGTATACGATGCTGGCCGGGCTGCCGATCTGGATGGCGCTGGGGTGGCTGCGCGAGCCGATCGTCCGCCGTGCGGCGATGGCGCAGCTCTAGTTCGATTTCAGATTACAGATTTCAGATTGGACTGCCCCAGCGGCGCGTTTTGGCCGCGACGCGCGTGGCGTAATCCCACGGATCATGGCCGATCCCACCGGCACCGGGTACACTAGAATACGGATCGCCGGCGCTTCACCCTTCAAACCCTTCACACCCCGTTTTCACACCCTTCACACTCTCGTCCGCCATGACCGAAGACGACCAAGCCATGGAGGCCAAGGAGCTGCTGATCGAGAGCAGCCTGGCCCAGGTGTTCGAGGAATACGACTTCGCGCGGCAGCACGGCATCGTCGACCCGGTGGTGTTTTTGGTCGATTGCGAGGACGAGATCGGCAGCCCCATGGCCCGGGCGTGGGAAGGGGACGAAGCGGTGGACGCCGCGATCTGCGACAACCAGGCGGCGGCCGAGGACGAAGCGGACGACGCGGCGGAAAACGAAGAGGGGGAGAGAGTCGTCGAGCGGTTGATCACCACGCTCGCCCGCGCGTTCTCGCTGGCCGACTGCCGCCGCGAGGTGCCCAAGGTATTCCCCTACCTGGCCGCCACGTTCGACTCGCTCCCCCCCGACGGATTCTGGGCCGTAGTCGTCACCGCCGGCGGCGCGGCGACGTTCAAGGTGCCGCATTCGGCAAGGCCGGGGAGTGATTGAGGATTGGGAATTGAGGAATGAGGATTGAAGCGCAAGCGCCGGTGCAAAGCGTCAATCCTCAATTCCCGATTCTCATTTCCCGATTTTCTTCGTCCTGCGAACAATCTCCAAAAACTCATTCCGGTGCCCCTCTTTATCGGCCCCCTTGTTCTGCGTCGCGATTTCCAGGACGGCGTCGTACGTCGCGCTCCCTTTGAACTTCGAGTCCCGCAGCAGCATGCCGAACGCGGCCATGGAGGCGGCGAATTGGAAGTCGCTGCTGGCGGCGGCGAATTTCTTTACCTGGTCGGCCAGCGGCACTTCGATCAGGCTGCTTTTATCCCCCTCGGGTTCTTTGTATCGCAGCTTGAGCGTCAGTAGTTCGCCTTTCTTGGCCGCGTCAGTCAGGTGCTGCGGCTTCTGATACTTCAGCGCGTCGACGTCGGTCGTGTCGACCACTTTGCCGGCCGGCACGATTTCATACAGCGCGGTCACGGTGTGCCCCGCGCCGATCTCGCCGGCCCCTTTCTTGTCGTTATTGAAATCCTCGGCCGCGAGCATCCGGTCTTCGTAGCCGATCAGTCGATAGCCGGCCACCTTGGCAGGGTTGAACTCGATCTGAATCTTCACATCCTTGGCAATCGTCATCAGCGTGCCGGTCAATTGCTCCTCAAAGACCTTGCGGCATTCGCTAAAGTTGTCCACGTAGGCGTAGTTCCCCTTGGCCTTGTTGGTGACGGCTTCGAGCAGCGAGTCGTTGAAGTTGCCGCGCCCCACCCCCAGCACGGTGAGGAACACGTTCGACTTGGCCTTCTCCTCGGCCAGCCGCTCCAGGTCTCCCTCGCTGGTCAGGCCGACGTTGAAGTCGCCGTCGGTGGCGAGAATCACGCGATTGATCCCGCCGGGCACAAAGTTCTCCTGGGCCACCTTGTACGCCAGCTTAATGCCCGCGCCGCCGTTGGTTGAGCCGCCGGCCTGCAGGTTGCCCAGGGCGGCCAGGATCGCCGCGCGGTTTTCGCCGGGCGTGCTCGGCAGCACCAAACCCTCGTTGCCCGCGTAGACGACGATCGCCACATGGTCATCGTTGCGCAACTGCTCGGTGAGGAGCTTGAGCCCCCGGATCACCAGCGGCAGCCGGTCCGGCTCGTTCATCGAGCCTGAAACATCCACCAGAAACACCAGGTTCGCCCGCGGCCGC
>JAIOQB010000093.1 GCA_021413585.1 Planctomycetia bacterium | reverse complement strand
TGAGGCCGCACCCAAAAGGTACCGCCCGGCAGGCGGAACCTACTACCGGCGGCTAGCGCCGACCCGCTCACCGGCGTAGGGTGGGTCGCAGACCCACCAGGTTCGACTATAACAGATTGCGCCAACCTAGCCCGCAACTTGTCGAGGCGTTTGGTTTATTGAATTAAATCGATCCAGGTCACGGCACTGGCAATCGGCAATTTGATGGACATATCGGCATTCATTATCGGCATCCTGCTGCTGCTTATTGCGGCAATCGGCTTGACCTTTCTGGCCCGCGCGTTGTACCGGCGCGTGGCGGGCAGTCGAAGCCAGGCGCGGGGAATCGGCCTGCTCGCCGCGGCCGGCACGGCGGGAATGGTGTTCCTCCTGACGTACCTCTCGGCCTGGGTAGCGCTTCGCCAGGAGGTGATCGATCGGGACAATTCAAAACACTTCCTTGAGCGGCGTCGGATCACGGTAGTTCGCGAGGCACTGGTAAAGTTCGCCACCGATCACGGGCATTACCCTGATTCGATCAAGGGGCTTGCAGCGCAGCTCCCTGAAAATGAAAAACCCCCTCATTTCGAGTCCGATCTTTGGGAACACCCTTACCAATACACGAAGACCAAAGATGGATTTGAATTGCGGAGCCTGGGCCGGGACGGAAAGCCCGGCGGCGAGGGGCTGGATGTCGATATCGACTCGGCAACCGCCGCGCAATTTACGCCGCTCGAACCGACCTTATCCCAATTCCTGTTCGATGCCGGTGGCAGCCGCGTACTCTTCAACGTCGCTGTGTGGGCCAGCCTATGCGCGGGTCTCGCCTGCTTCCTGACAACCGGCCTCGCGCCCGAGCGGCGGCTGAGCATGACACAACTCTTCGTGTCGATCGTGTGGACTACGGGGGTGACGCTGGTGGTCGCCTTCTTTCTGGTGATGATTCACGCCGTAGGGGAGCACCATTGAATGCGCTTTCGCTATCTGCGTTTCCGCTATCTGAGCGACCCACTGTTCCTCGCCTGCTTTGCCATCTATTGGGTTCACCGCTGGCTGGCCGCCCACGGGCTGAGCTGCGAGCTGCTGCGCGCCCATCTGAACGACCTGATCTGCATTCCGTTCTGGGTGCCCATCATTGTCTGGATCACGCGGCGGCTGTCGCTGCGCAAGCACGACGCGCCACCGGACGCGGTCGAGATCGGCGTGCCGTTGGTGGTGATCGCGGCGCTGTTTGAAGTGGTGCTTCCCGCGCAGCACCGCTGGGCCATCCCGACCATCGCCGACCCGCTGGACGTGCTGTCGTACTGCGCAGGGGCCTTAGGTTCGGTCTGCGTCTGGCGATGGTATTACTGGCCGGCAACTGAAGTGGCGGCAGGGCAAACTTGACGGTGCTTTGCGACCAAGGGACGAGCAAGGTGCGGCTATTTGTTAGAATCAAAGTATATGGAGAAGCCGCCACCTACAGTACTGGAGTTCGCCGGCATATTTTTTCTGCTGGTCGTCTTTCAGTTAGTCGTGTCGGCGATGTTGGCGCCTGGTGACGGGGGCACGTGGATAGGAAACCTGCGCTTTGTTTATGGCTGCTTTGACCTCTTCGTCATGGTCCGCTGGTGCATTGTTCCCGCACTAAGACATCGGCCCCAACCTCGATTCAACCTCTGGGGTGGTGCCTCTTTTCTGGCCGCGTCGATATTGCTATTCGTGCTAGGCGCTCTGTTCGATCAGCAGTTTAACGACGCCTTATCAGCTTTCCGACGATTGTTTGGTAGTCCGTATTAGCGCGTAGGGCGTAGGGTGGGTCTTCGACGTCGAAGACCCACCAAAATTCGGCGCAAATGAAGTGGCGGGTCTGCGACCCACCTACTGTTCACCGGCTATAATCCCCTCATGCCCCAACCGAATTTTCAATTTACCCTCCGCACGATTTTTTGGGCCACGTTCCTGGCGGCGGCAGGGGCGGCAGCGTGGGTTTGTTTTGCACGATGCTTGCCGCCACGCGGCCCTCTGGTCTTGGTTGCGCTGCTGACCTACATCGCCGGCTGGGCATTTCAATGCGGCGCGGTCGGAGCCATCTTCCGCCGGACTCTCGGAGGAATGCTGGCGGGGCTGGTGTTGGGGGTGTTGGCGTTTCCGGTGGCGCTGTTCATTTTTTCGCTGCCGGCGAAATAGTGCGTAGGGTGGGTCGCAGACCCACCAAGATTCGACCGCGAACAACTGGTGGGTCTGCGACCCACCCTACGTATGCCGCTCACCGCGCTCGGCCGAGGTATTTTTGATACGCCGCCACGGCCAGTTCATCGCAGCGGTCGTTTTCCGTATGCCCGCTGTGGCCGGCGACTCGGGTGTAGGTGATGAAGTGCTGCTGGGCCAGGGTGTCGAGCTTCCGCCACAGGTCTTCGTTCTTGATCTCCGCGGGGCGGCCTTTTTCCTTGCGCTTCCAGCCGGCTGCTTTCCACTTGGGCATCCATTCGCTCAAGCCCTTGCCGACGTAGACGCTGTCGGTGAGCAGTTCGACGTGCGTGGGGCGTTTGAGTTGCTCGAGGCCGCGGATCACGGCCATCAACTCCATGCGGTTGTTCGTCGTCTCCGGCTCGCCGCCGCTCCCTTCAACCTCTTTGCCCGAAGCGGGGTGGCGGAGCACGTACGCCCAGCCGCCGGGGCCAGGATTGCCGCTGCAGCCGCCGTCGGTGTAGAGCTGAACTTCGGGGGGAGTGGGCATGGTGGTTTATTTCAGATTTCAGATTTCAGATTTCAGATTTCAGATTTCAGATTTCAGATTTCAGATTGCAGATTGCAGATTGCAGATTGCAGATTGCAGATTGCAGATTGCAGATTGCAGATTGCAGATTGCAGATTGTTTTAGCTGTAAGCAAAATTGTGAGCGGTTCGGCGCTAGCCGCCGGTCCCACGGTTGGCCTGCAACAATGACCGGTGGCTAGCGCCATTCCGCTCACTGCTCACTGCTCACCAGCGGGTCGTCGCGCAGGCGGTGGACTTCCGGCCGGGCTTTGCCCAGGTCGTCCAATTCGCTGGCTAGCGGCGACTCCAGCTTCGGCTGCTCTTCGCGGATGATCGGCAGGCGGACCGTAAATGTGCTTCCTTTGCCCAGCTCGCTGACCAGCGAAATCTCGCCGCCGAGCAGTTTGCACAGTTCCTTGACGATCGACAACCCCAGCCCGGTGCCGGAATATTCGCGCGTCATCGCGTCGCCGCCGGAAAGGGCCGACTTTCCTTGCCGGAACTTCTCGAAAATCACCGTCTGGTCTTCGTCGGCGATTCCCACGCCCGTGTCGCGGACCACCAGCTCCAGCCGGTCGCGCTGCACCACGCGCGCAGCGACATCCACGCGCCCCCCCTCGGGCGTGAACTTGATCGCATTGGAAAGCAGATTGTTAAGAATCTGCTGGAGCTTGGCCTGATCCTGATATAGCTCAGGAATGTCGGCGTCGACTTGGGTGTCGAGATCGACGTTTTTGCGCTCCGCCAATGGCCGGGCCATGTCGCACTGGGCGCACACGACGGCATCGATGCGGAACCGGGTGAGGTTCAGTTCCATCTTGCCGCTTTCGATCTTCGCCAGGTCTAGAATGTCGTTGATCATTTCCAGCAGCAGCCGGCCCGACTTCTGGATGTTCTGCACGTAGCGCCGCTGCTTCGTGTCGAGCGAGTCGATCGAATTGAGCACGTCGGAGAATCCGATGATGCTGTTGAGCGGCGTGCGCAGCTCGTGGCTCATCGTGGCCAGAAAGTCGCTCTTCAGCCGGTTCATTTCAAACAGCCGCATATTGGCCTGAGCCAGTTCGTCGACTTTGGCGTCCAGATGGTCGTTCAAGTGCCGCAGCTCCTGCGCCGAATCCAAGATCTTCTGCAACATCCGATTAAACGCCGTCCCAAGCTGCTCGAACTCGTCGCTGGTGTGAATGTCCGCCCGCAGGGCGATATTGCCCCGGCTAATCTCGTCGCTCACGTCGCGCAGATGCTTCAGCGGCTTGACGATCACGTACCGCACGATCACGTACAGCGCGATCATCGCCAAGAACACCGTGATGATGGCCGTGGTCAGCAGCATCGCCCGGTTCTGCCGCAGGGCCTTGTACGTTTCGTTCGTCGGCATCCGGACGTGAATGATGGACAGCAGATCGTTCTCTGCCAGCAGCGGATTGCGCTTATTGACCAGGCTGCGATGGCAGGTGACGCATTCCCGGCTGGCGTAGATCGGCTGGTAGTAGTGGTATTCGTGCTTGTCGACGTCTTCGCGTTCCTCGAACGGCGGCTGGCCGTCGCTCGACGGAGTGCTCGGTGGCGTGGAAAACGCCTCCAGAAACTCCTCTTCGGTCTTGTCCTTGGGCTTGCCGCGCTCGTCGGTGCGATTGATCGCCAGGCGGATTGGCTCCCAGCGATAGCGGTACATGGGCGAAAGTATTTTGTCCTTCGCCTGGATCTTGTTGCCGCTCTCTTCTTCAATGATGCGAGCCGACGCCTCGTCCGGCCCGGAGAGCGAGCGAAACAGCTTGTCCTTCGGTTTGATCTGGTAGCCGGGCGCTTGCTCCAGAATGCGGGCCTCCGCCTGCGTGGGGCCCAGCACCTGCGTGACGCGCACCATGCCCTTGCGATCGCCGGAGGTCACGCCGCCGGAGTCGCTGTAGACGGCGAACACGGCGCCCGGCTCGAGAATCGTAAACCCGCTCACGGGCGGGATCGTGATCCTGACGGTGCCTTTGTCCGGCGTCGCGGCGTCTGAGGTTCCCTTATCGGCGGCGCCCTTTTCAGTAGCGTTCTTGACGGCCGTGCCATCCGGTGGAGTTACCGCGATGATTTCGCCGTCGGGGCGAGTCAGCACGCTGGTCACCTCGACCATCCCTTTGCGCTCGCCGGAAGTGACGTCGGTCGCTTCGTCATACACGGCGAACCGGGTGCCGGGCTCCAGCCGCGGGAACCCGCGCACGGTGACCTGTCGGCGGAGCTTGACATTCTGATGCGCGGGGTCGACCTCGAAGATCGCGCCGTCCGCCGGATTGACCAGCTTCGAGACCACCGTGTCGCGGAAGCCCTCGTTCGTCTCCAGCTTCAGCCAATGAATCTTGGCGACGATTTCTTCGACCGATTGCCGGCCGCTGGTGCGATTCTGCGTCCACACCACCTGCTCGGTCAGCCGGCCGTACCAGAGGAAGCTGCCGGTGATCAGCAGCAGCAGGCAAGCGCCGAATAGAAAGCGGCACTTCCGCTCCAGGCTGGTCTCGCCCAACACGCGCTTGACAGAGCGATACGACATGCGCGGCGAACTTCGGCGGGGTTAATGGGTTATTTCACTACGGAGACATGGAGCCGAAAATCCCAATGACCAAATTCCAATCTCCAACAGGAGAGTTACGCACGCTGTATTGGAGATTGGAATTTGGTCATTGGACATTCATTTTAGGAGACCCACACGAGGCGAACCAGCCCAAACGAACCGGGGCTGTCAGCTTTCGGCTATCAGCCTTCAGCAAGACTTCTCCGGCCGATAGCCGATAGCTGACAGCCTCCCCGCCCCCTACATCATGTCCACCGGATCCACATCAATCGACACCAGCACGTCGTCAGGCAATTTCAGCCGATCGACCGCCGTGCGGACTGCCGCACGCAGCGGCTCTTCCTCCGCGGCGAGCAATTGCACGACGAATCGATACTTGCCGTGCAGCCGCGGAAACGGCGCGGGGGCTGGGCCGAGCAGACGCAGTTCGGCGGCGGGTGCTGCCGCTTTGCTCGCGGTCTCCTTTGCCTCGCGGAGATATCGCCCCAACTCGGCCGCCACTTCGCGCGTCAGGTTCTCCTCAGGCCCGCGCACTACCAGCCGCACCATCATCCCAAACGGCGGGTACCCGTGCGTGCGGCGGATCGGCAGTTCTTCCGCGGCGAACATTGCGTAATCGTGCCGCACCGCGGCGCGGATTGCCGAATGCTCGGGCTCGTACGTCTGCACAAGCACGCGTCCGCCGCGCGGCCCGCGCCCGGTGCGCCCCGCCACCTGGGTGACGAGCTGAAATGTCCGTTCGGCCGCGCGAAAGTCGGGCAGGTGGAGCGCCGTGTCGGCATTGATGACCCCCACGAGTGTGACGTCCGGGAAGTCGAGCCCCTTGGCAATCATTTGCGTGCCGAGCAAGATCCGCACCTCTCCCTCGCGAAATCGGCGCAGCGCCTCCTGATGGCTGCCGGGGCGTTGCATCGAGTCGGTGTCCATCCGCAGGCATTCAAACCCGGGGAACCGGGCCCGCACTTCCATCTCCAACTTCTGCGTGCCGCGCCCCGAGAATCGCAATCCATCGAAACCGCAATGCGGGCAGCGATTCGGCTCGGCCAGTTGAAAATCGCAATAGTGGCAGATCAGCAGTTGAGCATGGCGATGATGCGTCAGCGCGATCTCGCAGTGCGGACAATTCAGCGCGTGGCCGCAGGCAGGGCATTGCACGTGCGTGGCAAATCCACGGCGGTTCAAGAGCAGAATCACCTGCCCCCCATCTTGCAGCGCTCGCTCCATCGCCATTAGCAGCGGCCGGCTGAGCGCGCCGCGCGATTGACGATCTTCTCGCTCGACGCGCAAATCGATCGTCGCCACCTGCGGCAACGGCCGGTCGAACACGCGCCGCGGCATCTCCACAAGCCGGTATTCGCCGTCGATCGCCCGCTGCCAGCTTTCCAGCGAAGGCGTCGCGGAGCCCAGCACCAGCGGAATTCCCTCGGCCGCCGCCCGCTGCTGGGCGACGTCTCGCGTCCGATACCGCGGGGCGGTCTCCTGCTTGAAGCTGGACTCGTGCTCCTCGTCGATGACGATCAAACCCAAATGCGGCGTGGGAGCAAACACGGCGCTGCGGGCGCCGACGATCACCGGCACCTGGCCATCGGCAATTTGCTCCCAGTGCCAGTGCCGCTCGGCGTCGCTTAAATGACTGTGCAGCACCGCCACCCGGCCGAAGCGGGCACGAAATCGGGACTCGGTCTGCGGCGTCAGGCTGATCTCCGGCACCAGCACGATCGCCTGCCGGCCAAAGCTCACGACCTCTTGGATCGCCTGGATGTACACTTCCGTCTTGCCGCTGCCGGTGATGCCGTGGATCAACACCGTCTCGTGGCGACTGGCGTTGATGGCATTGAGGACGGTCGTCAGGGCCGCCTGCTGATCGGCGTTGAGTTCCAGATGCTCTTCGGCCGTGTGGGCGGGCTGTGTTGGCTCGGTCGACCGCATCCGCTGCGTCTTGGCGAGGATCAATCCACGCCGCCGCAGCGTGGTGATCGGCGCCAGGCTGCAGCCGACAGCGTTGGTGATTTGATCGGGCGTGACCGGCTCCTGGTGCGCGGCGAGATCGGCGCCAGGCTGCAGCCGACAGCGGTGGTGATTTGATCGGGCGTGACCGGCTCCTGGTGCGCGGCGAGAAAGTCGACCACCTCCGCCTGCTTGGCCGACAGCTTCCCTTGCTCCCTCGCCGCTAGGGCTTCGAGCGACAGCGTCAGCAGCGTGACCATCCGCGTGCCGGCCTGGCCGCGCACGGGGGATGGGACCACGGCGTCGAGCACCTGGGCCCAGCCGCACATGTAGTGCTCCGCCATCCACCGCGTCAGCCGCAGCATGGCGGGCGAGAGCAAGCTGCGGCGGTCGACCACCTCGCTCACTTCCTTCAGCGGCCGCCGTGGGCCTGTCTGATCCGCTAGATCGACACAGTAGCCGATCACCTCCCGGTTGCGGCCCCCCAGCGGCACGCGCACCCGGCAGCCGGGCTGCACCTGCTCGCGCAGCGCCTCGGGCACGAGATAATCGAGCGGCTTGGGTGGCCCGAACGACAGCACCACGGTGGCCACGCGGCGCTCGTCCGCGGCATCGGCCTCCCACGCCGGCGGCGCGGTGTCGAACAGGCTGCGTTGCTCGGTGGACATGGGAGCGTGTGTAAGGAGTCGTGTTGTAAAATTGGGGCGGGGTGCCTGGGGCAACGCCACAGAAGTTTCAGACTCAATAAATCTGGGGCGTTGCCCCAGGCACCCGGTGTCCTCTGTGGCTTGATTGTCTGCTGCCCGCTACGATACCAGTCTGCCTATCCCCGCGACAGTCGCCGGCTTGAAACCAATAAATAGCTATCAACAAGGAATCGCGATGCGTCTGGGACTTTTTGGCGGCACGTTCGATCCGGTACACTTGGGGCATCTGCTGCTTGCCGAATCGTGCCGCGAGCAATGTTCGCTGGACGAAGTGTGGTTCGTGCCGGCCGCCGTGCCGCCGCACAAGCAGCAGGCACAGCCCGCATCGGCGGAGAATCGCATCGAGATGCTGAACCTGGCCATCGGAGGCCAACCGTCGTTCGCAGTCTGCGATTTGGAACTGAAGCGCGGCGGCGTGAGCTACACCATCGACACGCTCCGCGAACTTAAATCGCAGCAGCCCGAGCGCGAGTTGTTTCTGCTCGTCGGCGCCGACACGCTCGCCGACCTGCCGAACTGGCGCGAGCCGGATGAAGTGTGCAAGCTGGCCCTGCCGATCGTCATCGGCCGCCCCGTCTCGCCCGAGCCGGATTTCAATCTGCTCCGCGGCATCGCTTCGCCAGAGCGAATCGAGCAGATGCGAGGGCATCACATCGAGACGCCGCTCGTCGACATCAGCAGCCAAGACATTCGCCGCCGCGTGGCGGCCGGGCACAGTATCCGGTTTCTGGTGCCGCGGGCAGTAGAAGAGTTTATACGGGTCGAAAGCCTGTATCGGCCCCAGTAGGTTCCGCCTGCCGGGCGGTACCTTGCCTTGCGAAGAGGCCAGGCATTGATGGGAACGGCATCGTGCCTGTCGGGTGCGACATGCCTTGCGATGCGGCCAAGGTCACGCCTTGCAGGCGAGACCTACTTACCGAATCACTCCGGTCGACGGCACCACCGCAACGCGCGGCGCGGGTTTGTCGATCAGCACGAACCCTGGTTCGCGGGTGGTGATCAGCGCCTCGGGAAAGAGCTGCTCTACCAGGCCCACGTCGGCTGGGGCGACGTGAATGATCGCGGTGGCGGAGTCGCCGAGGAAGCGGCGGATCCAAGAAATGCTTTGCCCCGCCAACAGCTTGTCGGGGAGATTGGGCCGGACCAAGAGTTCTTGGCGCGTGTTCGGCACGCAGCACAGATCAGTGAAGACGGCAGAGTCGTTGTCGGCCGCTACCACGGTGCCGCCGTGACGTTGCACCCAGGCGACAACGGCCTGGCGGGTGTGAACGACGCGCACCTGGGCGCTCACCCAGCAGAGCCCCACCGCTGCCAGTGCCACCAGCAACAGCAGCAATCGCTGCCGGCACACGTTCAACGCAAACTTATGCCAGCCGCGCGGCGAACTGCCGGGCCGCGCGCACAAGGGCAGCAAGCTGCCCATGGCACCCGCGCGAAGCCCGCCACCATCATCCATGATGTTTGCACTCATTGCCGGCGCCTCCCTGCGCACGGTTATTCCGATTACTTCAAGCCTGCTTATCCAATCTCATCGACGCTTTGAACTCGCAGGCTGTTGTTTTGCACGCTTTGAAAAACCACGGCCCACCGCAAGGTCGGCCGCTGGCCGCCGCTGGATGGTACACCGCGCAAGCTACGCCGACTTTCGCACCCCCAGCAATCCTCGCAGGGGGCCGCTGACCTTTAATTGCGCCGCGGCCGGATCGTTCGCCACCGCTTCCACCACCAGTGCCAACCGCTCGGCGACGTCGAGCGCCGGGTCGAGCATCAACCACTTCTGCCCCTTGAGCACACAAGCCCCGCCGCCTGCGTCTCCCAGCCAATCCTCACGGATGCGGAAGCCCAACGCCCGCGCGGATTGCAGCGCCTCCTCCAATAAATCGACCGTCCGCATCCCTGCGTGCATCCCAGCTTCTCCAAGCGCCAAGGTCCGTGGCTTGTCTCATCGTTGGGCGGCGATTATAGCGGCCGGGGCTTTAGTTGCAAACGTCGCCTCGACGATATCCTCGTGTGGGCTAAACCGCTGCCGGACATAGAGTTAAGACATGCGGCTGCGGCAAGACAGGCCGTTCAGCAGCGCCCAGGCAAGCCCGCAAAGCTGCAAACGCGCCGGCTGGCGCTACCGGTCAAGTGACTTGAATCGACGCGATCCCAGGCGGAGCGGGCTATGCAATCCCTAATCAACGACGCAGATTCCGGCGAGCAGCCGGCCGGGCCGGGCCCATCGGAGACGGTGCCGGCGGAGCAGCTTGCGCTGTTCAGCGAGGCGCCAATTAAAGAGGCGGCCGGGTGCGATGAGGCTTCGCAGCGCGAGCAAGATGCCCTGCGCGAACAGCTCGCGCAGCGCGAGGCGGAGGTGGCCCAGCTTAAAGAGCAGGTCACGCACATGCAGCGGCTCACGGCGCTGGGCGAATTGGTCAGCACCACCACGCACGAATACAACAACGTACTGATGACCGTCATCAACTACGCCAAGATCGGCATGCGGCACAAAGACCAGGCCACGCGCGACAAGTCGTTCGAAAAAATCCTGGCGGCCGGCAATCGGGCGGCCCGCATCACGAACAGCATCCTGGGCTTGGCCCGCAATCGCTCGGCCGACTTCGAGCCGACCGACCTGGCTCGGTTGATCGACGACGCCCTGGTACTCCTCGAGCGAGAAATGTCCAAGTACCGCGTCTCGGTCGAGCGGCGGATCGAACCCGCGCCGCTGGCGATGGTCAACGGCAACCAGATTCAGCAAGTGCTGCTGAATCTCTTGGTCAACGCTCGGCAAGCAATGCCCAACGGCGGCCGCGTGATCCTCAAGCTGACGCACGACACGCAGCACAACACCGTAGATACTCTCCACCTGTCGCGACATCATCGAAGCCCATCGCGGCAGAATCCAAGTGGCCAGCACCCTGGGCAAGGGGACCGCGTTTACGCTGAAACTGCCCGTAGCAGCCGAACCGGGTGCGAAACGGCCGGCCATTGTTTCGCTCGGCACGATGCCGCACGACGCGGCGACGCAGCAGTTGTGAGTTGTAGCGTGGGTGCTTGCACCCACGAATCGTGAGCGGTACGGCGCTAGCCGCCGGTCTCACAGTTGGCCAGCCAAAAGGACCGGTGGCTAGCGCCATTCCGCTCACAATTAATACACTCTCGGCCCTGGCGCGGCCCCGGGTTGGGTCATGCCCAGTCGCGTCATCAGTTCGGCCAGCAGCGTTTGCTCGAGCGCCACATCCCGGCCCCGTGGGATCCAGCCGATCGTGACGGGGCCTTTGCCTAGCGGCGAGGTGCGGCGGTCGTTCGATTCGCCCAGGTCGCCGGAAGAACTGGCGGCGGTGGCTTGCTCGGGATGGCTGAGGTTTTCCAGCTCCTTCTCGACGGTGATTTCAACCAGGAATCCACCCGCCTCGGGAATCACGCGCACCTGGGCACGGCGGCGGATCGTCTGCAGCGTCGCTTCGAGCTTCTGTGCATAACCTACTGAGTCACCGCGCCACGGTTCGAGAATCGTCGAACCGGTGCGAGGGTAGGTATCGATCCGACCTTCGGTCAGCACATCGCCCACCTGGCGGATGCGCTCTTCTTTTGAGATGCGAAAGTCCGTGTCGATCACGTCGACCAGCAGTTCCCAAAAAGTCTCGGAATTGGTCGCCGGCACATGCAGGGGGTTCGGAATCCGCGCGACGCCGGTCGGCACGATGACAGGCGCTCCGGGCAGTGGGAGTGGAACGCCGGCCGTCGGCGCCGCAGGGGGCGCGTAGACTTCAGCCGGCTGGCCGGCGATGGTCGGTGGTTGGCCGTTGGCGGTGGGGTAGGGGGGAGGCGGCGGCAGGACGTGCGCGCACCCGGCCAACGTCGCTGGCAGCAACATCCACACCACCGGCTGGATTGGCCATCGAAGCGGCATCGTATCGCGACCGACCTGAGTTTGAATTCGGACACGGCGGCGCCGCAAGCCAAGCGGCCCGACCCCGTGGGGGGCCGAGTGTCCATAAACAGGGCGGCGGCTGCAAGAGCGGGTTTGGCTGCTTGCAAACCCTGGCTGCCAGCATTTACCGCAAATGCCTGCCCATTCTGCGTGGATACTTTATTTTCGTTTATCAGCGGAGTATGTTGGCTCTAGTTAAGCCAATCCACAATCCCAAATCCTCCGACTTCCGACTTCCGACCTCCGATTTCCGACCTCGAACCGACCTCGCTCCCAACCTCGCACCGACCCCCCGCCTCATACTTCCCAACTCAACGACCTGGAGAAGCCGATCATGGATCGCGACGCAACCAAATCCATTTCCAACTACTCGCTCCCTCGCCGCCACTTCATGAAGGGTTTGGCCAGCGGAGTTTTGGGTGCCGTCGTCGCCGGCAGCACCGCCGGGCGATTGGCGCTGGCCGCCGACGCGCCCGCACCCGCCGCCGCGCCGCCAGCGCCGCCGACCGGCCCGTTCAAGCTGCCGCCACTGACGTATGACTACGCCGCGCTCGAGCCGAGCATCGACGCGCTGACGATGAAGATCCATCACGACAAGCATCATCAGGCGTACATCAACAACCTCAACATCGCAGTGAAGGGGCATCCCGATCTGGCCGCGATGTCGGTCGAAGAACTGCTCAAGAGCCTCGACAAAGTGCCCGAGCCGATCCGCATGGCGGTGCGCAACAACGCCGGCGGCCACGCGAACCACACCCTGTTCTGGACCGTGATGGGCCCTGGCAAAGGGGGCGCCCCCACCGGCAAGC
>JAIOQB010000092.1 GCA_021413585.1 Planctomycetia bacterium | reverse complement strand
CGCCGGCGTGGCGTTGTCCGCCACAGCCGTTCGATCGGTCGAACGCCACAGGCGCAGGTGCCGGTCGGCCGGGGCGTCTCCTCGGGAGGTGGAAGTGCCGATGCCCGCGCCGAACGAAACGTGCGGCGGCGGCACGGCCGGTTGTTTTCCACTTGTCGCGGCCGCAGCCAGCGGTCCGCGCCCCGACTGGTTCTTGGGCTCACTCATAGCGCAACGCCTCCACAGGATGCAACCGTGCCGCGCGCATCGCCGGCAGCACGCTGGCAATCACGGCGATCAGCAAGGCTCCGCAGATGATCCAGGCGATCGTCACCGGCTCGATGATCGTCGGAATCTGCTGGAAATAATAAATGGACGGATCGAACAGTTCTTGCCCTGTAAGTCGTTCGAGGAAATGCCGAATCGGATCGATGTAATGCACGATTGCCAGTCCGGCGGCCAAACCGGCGCCGCAGCCGACCGTGCCGAGCAACACTCCGTAGGCCAGGAAAATCGACATGATGCCGCCGCTGGAAGCCCCCAACGCCTTGAGTACGCCGATGTCGCGCGTCTTTTCGACGACGATCATGAAGAAAATCGCCAGGATGCCAAAACCGGCCACGGCGACGATTAAAAACAGCAGGATGTTGAGGATCGCGGTTTCCATCGACACGGCAGCGAGAATCGGGCCTTGCTTGTCGCGCCAGGAGGAGATGGCGTACAACTCGGGTGGAAACGCCGCTCGCAGCTTGTCGCGGACGACGTCGAGGTTGGCGTCGGGCTTCAGGCGGATCTGGATGGCGGTCACGCAGGTGGCCCGCGTCTGCGGATCAATCATGCCGCGCATTTCCTGCAGCACCTTGAGCGGCACAAAGACAAACGCCGAATCGTACTCGCTCATTTTGCTCTCATATAAATCGACCACGGTGAACGTAGCGCTGACGGCCTTCGGCGGCGAGCCGGCGGTGGGGAACGTCAGCTTCACGTCGTCCCCGGGCATGGCCAGGAAGTAATCGGCCCCGTCGCGGCCGCGGAAGCTGGCCAGAGCGTAGCCGAGCACGATGCCCGGCGATTGATCCTTGGCCCTGTCGAAAATCTGTTCGGCTTCGCCTCCGCCCGCCACTCCGCGATCGTTTTCGGCGGCCCGGTTGGGGATTTTGAGTCCGGCCCATACATCGCGGCGTCCCGGTTCCGCGGCTGCCGGAGCGGCCGCCTGTCGGGCCGGATCGATCCCCGCGGGGGCCGGTGGGGCAACCGCGCCGGGCACCTGCCCCGCGGCCGGAACGATCGGCCGAAGCTGCTGAAAATTCTGAAAGGACTTTTCTCGCTCCGCCATCTCCCGCCGATGGGGCCAGCCCGCTCTGTCTAATCCGATCCGCGGGACGCGGTGATCGCCACCCAAGTGATCAACCAGGTCGTAGCCCCCGTCGCGCAGCTCAAAACTGAGTCGCTTTCGATTCTCAGGGTGCTGGAGGAAATCGCTGCAATCGCTCACGGAGTTGTACGTGTCCGGGTCGATGCCGATGATGTTCACCTGCCGGTGAATCCAGCGGCCGCCAACCTGGAAGTTGAGCATCGCCGGCACATGCACCGTGGCGCTCATCCCGGCAACCTGGTCCCCCACTAACTCGCGGATTCGCGAGGCGTGCCATTCGTAATCTGAGAAACCTTCCAAACCGTGCGATTCAAACAGGATGTCGGCCAGGATACCGTGAGTGCGAGTTTGCATCTCGTTGGCAAACCCGGACATTACGGCGTTGACCACGATCATCGTGGCCACGCCCAGCGTGACGCTGATGATCGACGCCAGCGCGATATAGCGGGTTCGCAGATACCGCCAGCAGAGAAGCAGCTTATACATGGCCAGTCCTTTGGCTCGATGAAGTACGCGCGGGGCGTACCGGTGTCCGTATACCTGTTGTCTGAGCGGCACGGCGCTAGCCGCCGGTCTTGCCGTTGCGACTACCGGTGGCTAGCGCCATTCCGCTCACGAAATGTCAATCTCTACGGCTCCGCTTCGGGTCTTAACAGCGGGAACAAGATCACGTCGCGGATCGACGCCGCGTCGGTCAGCAGCATCACCAGGCGGTCGATCCCCACGCCCAATCCACCAGCGGGCGGCATTCCGTGCCGCAGCGCGCGGATGAAGTCGTGGTCCATCTTGGCCATCGAATCGTCTTCTTTTTGACCGTCGAGCTGTGTGCGGAACAAGGCCGCCTGCAAGTCGGGATCGTTCAGTTCCGTGTAGGCGTTGGCCACTTCCATGCCCAGCACGAACAGCTCGAACCGCTCGGCCACGGCCGGATTGTCCCGCTTCCGCTTCGTCAGCGGACAGATGCTCGCCGGATAATCAGTCACAAAGATCGGCCCCGACAAGGCGTCTTCGACCTTCTCCTCGAACACCTCGCTCTTGATCACGTCAGGGTGGACTCCCTGCGTGTTAAAGCCGATCTCTTCCGCCATCCGTCGGACGGCCGCTTGATCTGCCGGGTCGATGTTTGTGCATTTGGCGAACAGCTCGTCGTACGTGCCGCGCTGAAACGGCGGGGTGAAGTCCAGCGCCTGGCCGTTCCACATCAATTGCTTCGACTGGCCCGTCGCCTCGATCGCGCCGACGATCAGGGCCTCGGTCAACTCCATCATCGAGCCGTAGTCGCCGTACGCCTGATACACCTCGAGCATCGTGAACTCAGGATTGTGCCGCGGGCTGATCCCTTCGTTCCGGTAAACGCGGCCCAGTTCGTACACCCGCTCGAATCCGCCGACCAGCAGCCGCTTCAGGTGCAACTCCAGGGCGATCCGCATGAACAGCGGGATATCGAGCGCGTTGTGATGCGTCTTGAATGGCCGGGCGGCGGCACCGCCGGCGATCGAATGCAGCGTCGGCCCTTCGACTTCCAAAAAACCCTGGTCGTCGAGCGTGCGGCGGATCGAGCGGATGATCTGCGTCCGCTTGATGAAACGAGCCGCTACGCCTTCGGTGTGAACCAGATCGACATACCGCATCCGCTGCCGCAGTTCCGGATCAGAAAGGCCGTGGTGCTTTTCCGGCGGCGCGTCGAGCGACTTGGTGAGGAAGTGCAACCGCGTGGCGAACACCGTCAACTCGCCGGTCTTTGTGCGCTTCAACTCGCCGTCGACGCCGATCAAGTCTCCCAGGTCGAAGCACTTGGCCAGATCCCAGTTTTCCTCGCCGACTTGATTCTTGCCGACAAAGATTTGTATCTCGCCGGTCCAGTCCTGGATATTGATGAAGATCAGCTTGCCCGTCGGCCGCATGAGCATCACGCGCCCCGCCACGCGGACGGTGGGGCCATGCTGCTCGGGCGAGCGCTGCTCGCTTCCTTCCGGAATCGGCACTGTGACGATTTCCGCCTCGCGAGCGCGGACCGCGGAGATCGGCATGTGGCCGTCGAAGCGGTTTCCCCACGGGTCGTGTCCCAGTTCGACGATCCGCTGCAGCTTGTCGCGGCGCGCGGCCTCGTGCATGCCCATATCGCGCGGTGGTTGGTCAGCAGGCGTGTCGAACGATTCGGGCATGGTGGTTGTGGATTGTGGCATGAGATTACGCCACCGCGGGCCGGCGTCGGCGGGCGAATGCATCGGCTCTGGGCGTTTAAGGTCAACAGCGGCAACATATTAGAGCCAAACGGCAGTGAGGGTCAATGCGGTTTGGGCTGCATGCGTGAGGGTGTCTGGGCTTTGTCGCGGCAAAACAATGGCCATTCAGCGAGCTAGCACCCGTTGCCCGCTTCCCGCTATAAACCCGAGCGAATAATAGCGATACCCCGTTTGCCCCGGCCGCCAGCCGCCGGCTTCAATCAAGCCCCACTGCTATGACCCAACGGACTCAATACCAGTCGCCCGACGACCACGAGCGTTCGCGGCAATTGAGTCTGCAAGGGACGCGGCCCCCCACCGACGTGCCCGGCTACGAGCCGCAACGGATCCTGGGTTCCGGGGCCTTTGGCGAAGTCTGGATCGCGCTCGATCACAACACGGGCCGCCGCGTGGCGATCAAGTTCTACACGCACCGCGGCGGACTCGACTGGACGCAGCTATCGCGCGAGGTGGAGAAGCTGGCATTTCTTTCCGCCGACCGCTACGTAGTGCAACTGTACGACGTCGGCTGGAATGCCGAGCCGCCGTATTACGTGATGGAATATCTGGAGCGGGGCTCGCTCGACGATCTCATCACGCGCGACGGCCCGCTGCCGGCCGCGGCGGCGGTGGCCCTGTTTCGCGAAATCGCCGTCGGGCTGCTGCATGCCCACGGCAAAGGGGTGTTGCATTGCGACCTCAAGCCGGCCAACGTGCTGTTGGACCAAGACTCGCACCCCCGGCTGGCCGACTTTGGCCAATCGCGGATGTCGCACGAGCAGACCCCCGCGCTGGGGACACTGTTCTATATGGCCCCCGAGCAGGCCGATCTCAAGGCCCTGCCCGATGCCCGCTGGGATGTGTACGCCCTGGGTGCCGTGCTGTACACGATGCTCACCGGCGCGCCGCCGTATCAGACCGGGGCAATGGTCGATGAGCTGCGCTCGGCCCCCGATCTGGAAAGCCGGCTGGCCATGTATCGCCACGCGATCCGCCGCGCGGCGGCGCCGCAGGCCCATCGGCACGTTGCGGGTGTCGATCGGGCATTGGCCGAGGTGGTCGATCGAGCGCTGGCCCCGGACCCCAACAAACGTTTTGCCAACGTCCAGGCAGTGCTGGACGCGCTGGCGGTGCGCGAGGAGCGCAAGGCGCGGCGGCCGCTGGTGGTGCTTGGCGCACTGGGGCCGGCGCTGGTGCTGTTGGTCGCGGCGATCTTTGCCTGGCAATGGTTCGCCACGGTGGTTGACCAATCGGATCGCTCGTTGACCACGCAGGCGCTGGAGGGAAACCAATTCGCCGCGCAATTTGTGGCCCGGGCGGCCAGCGACGAACTGGGGCGCCGCTATCGGGCGGTCGAGCAGGTGGCGGACGATCGCGATTTTCAGTCGCTGCTGCGGCGGATCGAAGCAGACCCGCAGTTGAAGCCGATTCGCGAGCAACTCAGCGACCCTGCGCTGGACGAAGAAAGCCCGGCCGCCGAGGCGCTGCGGCAGAGGTTGGCGGCGAACCCGTTGATCGTTGAATTGCAGAAGAAAGTGACCGCCCTGCGCGACGATCCGGGCCAGCCCTATTCGGCCAGTTGGCTGGTCAATGATTCTCTGGGACTGCAACTGGCCCGGGCTCCGCAAAGCCGGACGATCGGCCGCAACTACGCGTGGCGAACGTATTTTAGCGGCGCCACCGAAGACCGGACGCGCGACTGGCGGCCGGGGGCGAGCGACCATTTGAAGTCCACGCATCTCTCGGCCGCGTTTCTCAGCCAGGCGAGTGGGCAATGGACCGTGAGCATCTCCACGCCGGTGTTTGAGGACGCGCAGCCTGACAAGCGTTGGCTGGGAGTCGTCGGGCTATCGGTCGACGTCGGAAGCTTCGTCGAGCTGCGCGGCGACCGCGACCGGTTTGGCGTGCTGGTGGATCTTCGCGACGGCCCCAACCGGGGCCTCGTCTTGCAGCATCCCATCTACGATGAGTTTCGCGAACAGAAAAAGCAGCCGCTGCCGCCGGAGGTTTCCGCCGTCCGATTAAGTGACGACGCCTTGCCGCAGAGCAAGGAGCGGTCGCGCGACTATGTCGACCCGTTCGGCACGGCGATGCAAAACGATGGCGCCGCCTACCGCCGGCATTGGCTGGCAGCCATGGTGCCGGTGACCGTGCGGCAGCGCGAGAAGAAGGAGATGCAAGACACCGGCTGGCGCGTGATCGTGCAGCAGGCGTACGAACCGGCGATTGGCGAACCGCTGGAACGGCTGCGGCTGAAGCTGGTGGCGTCAGGGTTGTTGGCCATGGCGCTGGCGACGGCCGCGCTCACCGCGCTGTGGGTCATGGTGCTGCGCGGACTCCGCCCCGACGGCCGCCACGCGGCGACGATCGCGGGCACCGTCCCGCCTTCCGTCGGCCCCACACCCGACGCCACCATGGCCACGCTGCCAGATTTGTCCGCGTTAGCCAAGCGAAAGCCGCCGTAACCCCGCGTAGGTTCCGCCTGCCGGGCGGTACCTGTAGTACCAATAAACTCGTCCCTGCCTTGCTCCGTCCGTGTGCCACTGGCTTTGCCAGTGCTGGAACCACCAACAAGCCCAACTCAACAACCATGCCCGACCTCATCGCCCAAGGCTCCGACGAAACCCACCGCTGGCGGCGCACGCTCCCCGCGGGCCGCGCCGTTGTCGTCGGCCGCGAGAGCGAATGGTCGGCCGGGTGGGATCCGCTGTTGTCGCGGCGGCATCTGGAAGTCTGCTACCACGATGGCATGCTCGACGTGCGGCGGCTGCGCGAGGCAAGTAATCCACTCTTCTTTCGCGGCCGATCGGTCGATCGGGCAACGCTCCAGCCAGGCGAGCATTTTGTCGTCGGTGGCACCACGTTCACGTTGGTCGACGAGCACATCGCCGTCACGCTCGACGCCCCGCAACCCGACGTGCAAGAGACGTTCACGCCGGCCGATCTCAAGCGGTTGAAGTTTCGCGACGCACATGGCCGGCTCGATATACTCGGCCGCCTGCCAGAATTGATGGCGGGCGGCGTCGACGACGGCGAACTTTTTGCGCGGCTGGTCAACGTGCTGCTGGTGGGGATTCGCCACGCCTCGACCGCGGCACTGGTGGCGGTGGACGCCGATCATCAAGGGGCCCGCGTGCTGCACTGGGACCGCCGCCGGCTCTCGGGCGGCACGTTCGCTCCCAGCCAGCGACTGATTGTCGATGCCGTCACTCGCCAGCAGAGCCTGCTGCATCTCTGGAAGTCGGCCGGATCGAGCACAGACAACACGACCAGCCAATACACCGTCGCCACGCAGGCCGATTGGGCATTTGCCACGCCGCTGTCCGGCGAAGCGTGCCACGGCTGGGCGTTGTACGTCGAAGGACGTTTTGGCGAATCGGCCGGACTGGCCGCGGGCGATCCGGCTCCGCTGCGCGAGGATTTGAAGTTCGCCGAACTCGTGGCGGCCGCCGTCTCCGCGTGGCGAGACAATCAGCAACTCCGCGAGCGGCACGCCGGGCTGCGGTCGTTCTTCTCGCCGCCGGTGCTCTCCGCCATCGCTCGCGACGATCCGCAGCAAGTGCTCGCCCCGCGCGAAGCGGACGTGACGGTGATCTTCTGCGACCTGGAAGGTTTTTCGCGACTCAGCGAGCAAGGGGCCGGCGATCTGCTGGGACTATTGAACCGCGTCAGCCGAGCACTCGGCGTGGCGACGCGGCAGATCCTCGAGCTAGGGGGGGTGGTCGGCGATTTTCACGGCGACGCGGTGATGGGTTTTTGGGGCTGGCCGCTGCCGCAACCCAACCGGGCGATGCTCGCCTGCCAGACGGCACTGGCGATTCAGGCACAAAATGCGGCGGAGGCGCGAGTAACTGGAGAGCCATCAACGTTGCCTCGATTGGGCATCGGCATCGCCAGCGGCCGCGCAATGGCTGGCCGCATCGGCACCGTCGATCAGGCCAAGGTCACCGTGTTCGGGCCGGTGGTCAACCTGGCCGCGCGGCTGGAGGGGATGACACGGCTGACAGGCATCGATATCCTCGTCGATGAACCGACCGCCAACGCCGTGCGGGGCGAAAGCACGTTAGCACGAGTCCGGCGGCTGGCCAACATCCGCCCCAGCGGGTTACAAACGCCGCTGATGGTGAGCCAGTTGCTGCCGCCGACCGGCACCACTGCCGAATTGCTCCAAGCGGCCGAGTACGAAACGGCGCTGGCGGCATTCACGGCCGGACAGTGGGACGACGCCCGCGAAAAACTGATAAAGCTGCCTGCCGATGATCGGGCCGCACAATTTCTGCTACGATCGATGGAAGAGCACCACGGCCAGCCGCCGAGCGATTTCGACGGCGTGATTCGACTCACCAAGAAGTAAACGCATGAACGCACGAACGGCCATTTTGATCGGCGCGCTGCTGGGCGCCACCGGCGTGGGGGCCGGGGCGATCGGTTCGCACATGCTCGCCAACAAGCTGGCGATTCCGCAGCGCGAGCAGTTCGAGACCGCCGTGCGGTATCAGTTGATCCACGCGTTGGCGCTGGTCGCCGTCGGGGCGCTGGGGCGCGGGCGGCCGTCGCGGTGGTTGTGCGTGGCGGGGGTCACGTTCGTGGGGGGCGTGTTGCTGTTCTCCGGCGGGTTGTACACGTACATCGCGGCGGTGACCGTGCCGCTGCCGCTGCGGTTCGCCGTGCATCTGGTCCCCGTCGGCGGTGTGATGCTGATCATCGGCTGGCTGGCTCTGGCGGGGAGCGTGCTGAAGGAGTGATGGCGATGCGGCACATTCGATATGAGAAAACATCGGCGGCGCTGGCGACAGTAATGTTGCTGATGGCATCGGCCGCCCGAGCGGAAGACTGGTCGGAGCAGCAGATCGCCCGGCTGCCGGCGACCGAGAAGGCGGTCCATCTATTCAACGGCAAGGACCTGACCGGCTGGACTGGGCAGATCGATCCCTATTGGTCTGTGGTCGACGGCCTGATCGTCGGCAAGAACGATAAGCAGAACGCCCCCCAGGTCAGCACGTATCTGCTGACCGAAAAGAAATATCGCAACTTCCGCCTGCTGCTCGAAGCGAAGCTGGTCACCAGCGAAATGCACACCGGCGTGGCGTTGTGGGGAAAGCAGTTTGCCAAGGGCGGCCAGCAGTTCAGCTACCAGGGACACTTGGTGATGTTCCCCGGCGATTTTGGAATCTACGATCTGTTCCGCCGCAACGTGATTTACAAAGACAAGGACCATGCGGCGAAGCCGGCCGGGCATCAGCACGAATGGAACCAACTGGAGCTTCTGGCGATCGGCTCGCGCATCCGCCTGGCGATCAACGGACACGACGTGGCCGACTGGACCGACTCGAAGCCCGAACTTTGCCAGGCAGGCCCGCTAGGCCTGCAACTCCACGCGAACAATCGACCGCAGGAGGTGAACTTCCGGGGGTTGATCCTTAGCGAGAATCCGGAGGACAAGCTGATCACGGCGGCGCCAGTTGCAGCGACAAAGGAACGCTCCCCATAGCCCCGGGCTCCGCCCGGGGGTTGCGCCACCAAATAATTCACATCGTTTTCTCAAGGCAAGCCGAATCACCCCCCGGGCGGAGCCCGGGGCTATTTTCGGATCAACGCAGGCACTGGCACTACTTAAGGGGGGTAATTACAATGAATTCCCAGTCCAATAGGGATCCAATTTGGCCCCCTGCACCTGCCGACGATTTCCCCTTTACCCCACCATTCCCTTACCTTCCAGCAAGGTCCTGCCAATGACCACTTCACGCGTGTCATATTTGAGTACCATCCATCGCTCAGCAGCGGCGCATCGCACGCGCGGGTTCTCATCATCGCTGTTCGCGCGCGTGGCGTTCACACTCACGCTGCTGGGAATTGGGGCGGCAGCCAACGTAGGGCACGCGACGCTGCTGTACACTCTTAACTTCAGAATCACTGCAGAGGCAAATGGCAACGCACCCGTAAATATCTTGATCGGGAATGTTGGTTACCGTCAAAATCACAACGCGCTGCTGTTAGTTGCCAAGCCAACGATCCCCACCGGCGGCTATGTCGCGTTGCTGGAGCCGGGCACGACGGACGTCGCGGATTACTTGGGTGTGGTTTTCCAACCACTGGCGCCGGAGCCATTCAAACATGAATGGTGGCTCGGTGATCACCCGCTACCGGCGTTTCTCCCCAACCTCCTCGGCACGGTGGAGGAAACGGGGAACCTCCAGTCGCTGGGACATTTTTTTGGCCTCTCGGACGACGCCGTGCAGTTGCAAAGATTTATCGAGGCAGCGCCGGTGCCCGAGCCGGCCACCTTTGTGCTCAGCGCGATCGGCGCCCTCGGGCTGCTGGGCTACGCATGGCGACGACGAAGCCGCACGGCTACTCCGCCCGCTTGATGCTCTTGATCACGATCGGCGTGGTCGGCACGTCCTGAAAACCCTGGGCGTTGCCGGTGCGGGTTTTGGCGATCTTGTCGACAACATCCATGCCGTCGATCACCTTGCCGAAAGCGCAATAGCCAAAGCCGCCGTCGGAATTGTCGCGGTGGTCCAGCATCTTGTTGTTCACCAAATTGATGAAGAACTGCGATGTGGCGCTGTTCACTTCGCCGGTGCGGGCCATGGCGATCGTGCCCCGTTCGTTGGCTTTGTCGGCCGAGGCTTCGTTCTCGATCGGCGGAGCGGTGGGCAACTGCTTCATCTCGGGCGTGAAACCGCCCCCCTGGATCATGAAGCCGTCGATCACGCGATGAAAAATCAAGCCGTCGTAGTGCTTCTTGTCGACGTAGCTCAAAAAGTTGTCGACGGTGCCCTTCGCCTTGCCCGCCCACAGCTCGACTTTGATCGGTCCGGCCGAGGTGTCGATGATCACCACCGGGTTTTTGGCCGCGTCTTCCGCCATGGCCGTCTGGCCGGCGGTGAGTCCGGCAACCAAAGTCAACGCGGCGAGCGTCCATACGCACAACATCCTACTCATTGTCGGGCTCCTTATTGTTGATGTTCAAATGGTTCAAAAAAATGAGCGGTACGGCGCTAGCCGCCGGTACCACAGAAGTCGCCACCCCGCAAAGACCGTTGGCTAGCGCCACTCCGCTCACTTGCCATAGCCTCCGCTATCTCAAATCCCATCCACCACGCCGTTCCACCGCACAAATCCTTCAATCGCTTCGTACTCGGCCAAACCCAAAGCGTCGTACAGCTTGGCGGTGCCGCGGTTGCGGTCTTCGGCCCGCTGCCAGAACTCGCGCATGTCGGGGCCGGGGAACAGGGCCCGGTCCTTCTGCGATTGATGCTTGAATACGGCGGTGCGCTTGCGCATCAGTTCCTTGGGGCTGATCGGCACCGCCATTTCGATCTCGTGCGGTCCCCATTCGTGCCACGCGCCGCGGTACAGCCACACTTCGCACTGCGCATACCACGCCTCCGCCTTGAGCCGGTCGCAGGCCATCAGGATCGCCCGCAGGCAGGTGCGGTGCGTGCCGTGCGGATCGGAAAGATCTCCGGCGGCGTAGATCTGGTGCGGCTGGAAATCACGCAGCAGCCGCTCGAGCATCCCCAGGTCTTCCTCCCCCAGCGGCTTCTTGCGGACGCGGCCCGTTTCGTAGAAGGGCATGTCCAGAAAATACAGATGCTCGGACGGAATGCCGCAATAGCGGGCCGCCGCGCGGGCTTCGCCGCGGCGGATCAGCCCTTTGATCTTCTGCACGTCGTCGCTGTCGACCTGGCCGGCCTGCTTGTTCTTGAGAAACTCCTCGATATGCTTCTCGCGCCGCGCGGTCTCTTTTTCGTCGATGCCGAACAGCCGGTTGTACTCGCTGGCGAACTCAGCGAACCGGATCGCGTCGTCGTCGAACACGGCGATATTACCGGAGGTTTGATACGCCACGCGGACCTCGTGCCCCTGCTCCACCAGGCGCATCAGCGTGCCGCCCATCGAGATCACGTCGTCGTCCGGGTGGGGTGAGAAGACGATCACCCGCTTGGGGAAAATCTGATCGTGGCGTTGCGGGCGGTCGCCCGGCTGCTTCATCTCGCGCGGCTTGCCGCCGGGCCAGCCGGTGATCGTGGCGTGCAGATGACGGAACACGCTGAGGTTAATGTCGTATGCGGGGCCATGCTCGGCCAGCAGATCCTGCAAACCCTCTTCGTTGTAGTCTTCTTCAGTGAGCTTGAGGATCGGCTTTTTCACGCGGCCCGCCAGCCAGATCACCGCGTGGCGAATCTTCGGCGTGTCCCAGTCGACATAGCCCAGCACCCAGGGGCAGAGAAATCGCGTCAGCTCCGACGCGGCCGCTTCGTCCAGCACCACTTGGGCGTTGGGATGCCGCTGCAGGAAGCTGGCGGCCACGGCGGAGGTTTCTTCCCCTTCCACGGCCCGCTTGATGATCGGCGCCTTGTGCTCGCCAAACGCCATCATCACGATCTGGCGGGCGTCGAGGATCGTGCCCACGCCCATCGTGATCGCGCGGCGCGGCACGTACTCTTCGCCAAAGAAGTCGCTGGCGGCGTCGATCCGCGTCACGCGGTCGAGCGTGATCAACCGCGTCCGGCTGGTGCGGCCCGAGCCCGGTTCGTTGAAGCCGACGTGCCCCGTGCGGCCAATGCCCAGCAGTTGAATGTCGATCCCGCCCAGCCGAGCGATCTCGGCTTCGTAGTTGCGACAGAATTCGGTCACCTTTTCCACCGGCAGCGTGCCATCGGGAATGTGAATCGATTCCTGGGGGATGTCGATGCGGTCGAACAGATGCTCGCGCATGAAGCGGACGTAGCTTTGCAACTCGTTCGGCTCGATGGGGTAGTATTCATCGAGGTTGAACGTCACCACGTTCTTAAACGACAGCCCTTCTTTCTCGTGCAGCCGCACCAGCTCGTCGTACACGCCCACGGGGGTGGAGCCGGTGGCCAGGCCCAGCACGCAGTTCCGCCCCTCGGCGGCGCGGGCGCGGATCAAGTCGGCAATCTGGCCGGCCACGGCACGGCTGGCGTCGCGGGGTTGAGGATATACAAGGCAAGGAATCTTTTCCTTGACGGCCAGGTATTCAGACGAGCTGGACATCTTCATAAACGGGACTGGCTCCTGACGGACGGAAAATAAATGCAATGGGTGCCTGGGGCAACGCCCCAGTGATTGAATTTTTTCAAAGGCATCTGGGGCGTTGCCCCAGGCACCCTGACAGTTAATCTTAAAGTGTCTTAATGCTCAGATTGCGGAACTCCAATACCTTCGTGTGCCCCAGCAGGGCGATGTAACCCTTGTCGCGGGCCAGCCCCGGATGGTGCTTGCCGTCGATCGTCTTTCCTTTCGGCGCCGCTTCGTCGAGGTTCGCGTCGACGATCGTCGTGCCGTTGAGCACCACCTTGACGTGCCGCCCCTGGACGGTGATCTCTTCGCTGTTCCACTCGCCGACCGGCTTGAGGTGACCCTGCTTCGCCGGCACGACGCCGTAGATCGAACCGTGATATTGATACGGATGCAGCTTGGCGTATTCAGGGGCCGTGTCGTCGAGCACTTGAATCTCCATGCCCACGTAGGCTGCATCTCCTTGCATCGGCGTGTGGATGCCGATGCCGTTGTTCGCGCCGGAGACGAGCTTGAAGTCGAAGCGGAACACGAAGTCGCCGTATTCCTTGTCGGTGTACAGATTGCCGCCGATGCCCGCTTTGCTCTTCAAGACGCCCTCTTTGGCCTCATAAGCCTTGGTGTTCCCCTGCCAGCCTTTGAGTGAGTTGCCATCGAAGAGGCTGACAAAACCGGCGTCGAGCTTGGCGTCGTCCTTGGGCGCGGCGGCCTCGGGCGCGGCGTCGGCGGCGGAGAGTGACTGACAGATGGCCAGTGCAGCGGAGCAAACCATTCCAATCAGCGAGATTTTATGCAGCGACAATTTACACTTACTCAGAATGCTTCGTTTCATGGCAGGATTCACTTTGCGGCTAAGTGGGGGGACCTTCATGCATGCTGCCACACCGCCGAGCTAGCATCAACTGGGCCCCTTAGATCGACACGGCAACGGCTGCGGTGCGGGTGGGGGACGACAAGCGCGGTCGGGGCGGGATGTCGTTATTGTCGCAGCCGGCGCGAGGCGGTACAAGTATCTTTTTGCGGCCACGGACTGCTGGCACAGCGGCGGGGCAAGTGGTCGCCAACCGTGCATTAATCGTTAATCAACGTCGAATACCACCAGGTCAAACTACGCCGGCACTTCATCGTGCCGCTGGCGCTCGCCATCCACCCCATCACTCGCAGGAGATACCCATGGCAAAATCCACCGCCAACCCGCCAACCGACGCTCCCAACGGCCACGACGTGCCCGGCACGCACCGGCATATCCCGATCGTCGACGATTCCGACGTGACCGTCACCTACGCCAATTTTTGCCGGCTGGCGATGCTGCCGGAAGAGCTGGCCCTGGACTTCGGCTTGAACATGACAGGGCAGGGATCGAACCAGCAAACGGTGCGCACGTCGCAGCGGATCGTGATCAACTACTATTGGGCCAAGCGGCTGGTGGGCATTCTCAACGCGGCTGTGCACCAGTACGAATCGAAGTTTGGGCCGCTGGAAGTGGATGTGAATAAGCGAGCCGCGCCCCACGCGAACCCGCCGGGGTGAGCCGCAACCAGGGATCGCGCGGGTGCCTGGGGCAGAGCGCAGCGATGCCCCAGAGTCTACCACTGGGGCTTCACTCCGCTGCGCTACGTTCAGCCCCAGGCACCCCGGCGATACGCGTGGCCTGGCTTCCCCAGGCCGCCACGCGGCGATTGACGTATTCCTGAAACTCGGTCTTCGTGCTGGCCGAAGGGTTCGCGCTGGCCTTGGTCGAGAACGTAAACGGCAGCGAATAGTTCAGCGGGGCGTAGGCCCCCATCGTCACGCGCCCCACGTTCTTCCGCCCGCCGCACGGTGCCCAGGTTCCCCATTGCGACATCCGCTCGCCCCAGCCGAGCGTGGCGAACGTGTCGAAGTTGGAGTCGATCGAGTTCCGCTCGCCAAAGAACAGCGTCTGGCTGGCGCCGTCGCGGATGTCTCCTTCTTGCACGGAGGACTGGCCGACCGCCGGGTCCGAGGCGGGGCCGGTGGTGTGGAACATGCCGTCCACCTTCGCGCTCTGCGGCGGATACGGCTGCGTGCCGCCGTTGCCGCCGTAACTGGTCAAGGCATAGTACGCGCCGGTGCCGTCGTCGAACGGGTTTTGCCCCAGCGAGTCCGAAGGGCAAACCAGGATCGGCAGCACAATGGCGGTCGTCGCGCCGCGGCCGCCGAGCGTATTGAGCATCGGGTCGCTGACGATCCACTTGTCGCGCACCCTGCTCTGCTCCAGAAACGGCAACATGAACACAAACAGCGACGACCCACGAAACGCCGGCGGCGAGGCGAAGCTGTTCTGCTCGCAACCCGGCGGAAACATCCGCCACGCGTCGCAGTACATTTGCGCCGCCAGCCCCAGTTGCCGCAGGTGGGTTTGGCATTCCGCCCGGCGGGCCGCTTCGCGCGCGGATTGAATCGCCGGCAACAGCAGCCCAATGAGAATGCCGATGATCGCGACGACGACTAGCAATTCGATGAGCGTGAAGCCCGATCGCAAACCCTCACTAGCCCGACGCGCAAGCGAGGGACGCAGAGCCGCGCCCCCTCGCTTGCGCTGCGGGTTAGTGTCGGTGACGCTATCCATATACTTCGCGTCCTTCGCGACCTTCTGTTCAATTTTTTCTGTTCAATTGCTTCTGTACTTAACGAACCTTCATCGCCTGCCAGTGATCGCGCCGGCCGCTCGGCCTGAAGTGCTCTTCGCCGTTGTTGCCCTGTTCGACAATCTGTTCGGGCTCGACGAACAACACCGTTCGCCCGCCGCGCAGGTTGGGTCGCAATTTCTTCCCCAGCTCAACGACGCCGGCCATCACCGGCCGCCGGGTTTCATATTCCAGCACTTGATCGATTCCGTACTTCGTCAGCTCGGCGATGTCGCACGCCCCGCAGAGGCTGGAAATATCGTGCTCGGCCGCGCCAAGGTAGATCACGCGGCCATCGTCGGCCGCCGCCGCCAGGCCCACCGCCGCCAGTGCGCCGATCACGCCTCCTTCCGTTCCGCCCAAGCCGATGAGGCGGATTCCCTTTGCCGCCGCCGCCCTGGCCTCTTCTTGCGTGACCAATTCTCGCTGGCAGCGCAGGCCGTGCGACACGATCGACGCCGGGACGTGCGCCGTCACGCACAAACCCGGGTCGCTTCCGGCCGGGCTCCACGCCACAATCACCGGGCACAGCTCCGCGACCAGTTCTTCGACAAGCTGATTTTCGTCCGCGTCGCCGTCCCTGCTCTCCAGCATCATCGACGCACTTCCATTGCGGCTGGTGTACGGCACGCGAGGATCATCGAGCAACTGGTGCCGCACGATCCGCACGACGTGATACTGGGGCTGGAGCAACTTGGCGATCGCCAGCGCCAACTGGTTCGTGCCGGGCGAGTCGATGACGTCGGTATCGTCGAGCCCTACGTAAATCATCGCGTCGCCGCCTCGTGCTGCTTGGCGACAGAACCGTCCGCGTCTGGCCGCTCACTGGGCTCAATCACCGGCGAATTGATATTTCTTCGCGGCCCGAAGCGGAACCAGATCATCGCGCTGAGCAGCCCCGCCGCGAGCCCGCAGGCGACGTACGACATCACCATGCCCAGCGTCGCGCCGCCGGCCATGCCCGCGCCGTGTCCCATGCCGCCGCCGCCACCCATTCCCATACCTCCGCCTGTGCCCATTCCCATCCCGCCGCCGGTTCCCATTCCGCCTCCCATGCCATGCCCTGCTCCGGCGTTGCCCAGCGGCCGAAGTCCGGTGGCTGCGGCGATCAGCCGCATGCCCAAGGCCAGCATGTTGGCCACCAGCCCCGCAGCGCCGAACCGCAGCCAGACGCGCCAGCCGGGTCTTGCCGCGACCACCGCCAGATCGAGCAGCGGGCCGATCACCATCAAACTGGTAAAACTGCCGGGCGACGGTTCAAACCCGCCGAGCTGCATCGCTCCCATCGTCGGCAGTGCGAACAAACCCATGATCGTGCCCGAGCCGCGCCGCGGCACCAGGGACATGCCGCACAGCATGGGAAACAGGCTCCGCAGGATGGCGTGTCCGGGCAATAGCAAGCCCGGCTTGAGAAGATGCGTGGCCATCGCCGCCGCCACGCCGCACAGCATGAGCGTGGTCCACTCGGTGGCTTGAATCGACGTCGCCGCGCGCGTCAGCGGCCGGATGCGGCTGGTGTCGAACAAACCCCGCTGGACGGGGAACATACCGGTACCGGAACTGCTCATCGGCTCTTATCTCCTGCGCGGGTACGTTCGACGGGATGGCGGTTTATTCTACGCGCAAACTGCGCCTCCGCAACACAAGGATCCCCACGCCGCCCAAAAGCAGCAAGGCCCAGGTGGACGGTTCTGGGGCAATCTCGAATTCCACGGTCAGCAACGGGCCGAAATATTGGCCGGGAAAGTTGACGGTAGTGAATTCGCTGCTGAAGAATCGGCGGTTCGAGAAGGCGGTGGCTTCGTCTCCGCGAAGTATCCAGCCAAAATTGCTCGCCGAGTCGTCGTACCAAGACTGCACGTCGGTCAGCAGTTGGGTCGACTGCCATACATAATTGTCGTGGATCACGTCAGTCGGCACGCCGATCGCCTGCGTGGCCGTGATAGTAGCGACAAAATCGCCGCCGGGCGTGGTCCAGTTCGGAGCCGACCCAAATTTGGGCTTCAACCACGTCGCGTCCGGGGCTACCGCGTTAGCACCCGTGCCAGTGCCCATGCCCAGTCCTCCTGCTGAAGCGCCTTCACCCCATTCCTTGGTCAGAGCGTAGAGCGAGACGTTGGTCAGCGCCGGCCCCGGCGGAATGTTCATCGGAGCGATGGCCACGTACATGGTCAAGCTGGCGCCGGTAATAATCGCGTTAGCCGGAATTTTACCGGGAGCTGTGAGATCAAAGTAGATCAAACCACGACGGATGGAACCGTTGGCATTCGAGCCCGCCGCGCCAACGTGGATAGACTGCGCCGCGCCGGCACTCTTGGACGTCCCGTCCTGGAAGATGCTGTTGTCCTTGTCGGCCTGAAAGGTGACGGTCGTGGCCGAACTCGTACGAGCCGCGCCGAAGATGGCGCACGCCAATCCAAGCGATGTGATAGACTTACGTATCATTGACCTCTCCTTACAGAAAGTGGGTAAACAGGCGAAACTTCCAGACAGCGTCCACGGTTACGCAAGGTGCGCACCAATCCCCAGAAGGTGGCGCGACGGGCGAACTGCGGTGACGCTCAGCAGCGTTTCCAGTACAGTATTCAGGCGGGGCAAAAGGTAGTTTTCAAGCCTCAATGACTCGCATTGAAGCCCGGCAGGACCGTTATGCACGGTTAAGCATAACGGCCCCCATTTAAGTCCGCTGCACCGCGAATGTCAAGCGTCGGGGGAACTGCCATGCCAAAAACTGTGCTGCCAAGAACTGCCCTGCCAAAACCTGCTTGGACCAGCGATTGGACCATCGGCGTCCGCCTCTGGATGGAACGCCGGGGCGAGGCGGTGCTGGGGGAGGGGAGGGCCGAACTGCTCGCCGCCATCGGCCGTACCCACAGTATTACCGCCGCGGCCAAATCGGTCGGCATGTCGTACCGCCGCGCGTGGAATATCGTGCAGGAAGTGAACCAGGCGGCGGGCGACCCGCTGGTTACCGCTGCGGTGGGGGGGGCCACCGGCGGCGGGGCGCAGCTCACGCCGCATGGCCATTTTGCCGTCGATCTATTCGAGCAACTTCACACGGCGGTGCGCCACGCGGCCGCCGGCATGCTGCACCGCATCGTGGCCACCGGGCCGGAGGCCGATTGCGTACATCTCTCCGCGGCCATCAGCCTGCAGGAGGCGGTCGGCCAGATCCTGACCGACTATGCCCTGCAGAACCCGGCGGTCAAGGTGCGCGCGGTGTTCGGCGCCTCGAACGAACTGGCCGATCATCTGCTCGCCGGCGCCCCGGGCGATCTGTTCATCACCGGCGACGCGGCGCACCTGGACCGCCTGCACGCGGCCGGGAAAATCGATACGCGAGGGCGGCGCACCGTCGCCGCCAACGGCTTGGCCGCCATCTGCCTCGCGGGCAAGCTATCCAGCATCCACGCGCCGGGCGATCTGGCGTCGAAGAAGATCAAGCATGTGGCCGTGGCGGACGAGGCCTCGCCGCTGGGGGGCTGTACGCGACAATACCTGGCCGCACGGCGGCTGTACGACGCGCTGTCCCCCAAGCTGGTGCAAGTGGACAACGCCAGGGCCGTGGTCACCGCCGTACACAGCGGCGCGGCGGAGGTCGGCCTGTCGTTCACCAGCGACGCGGCGATGGCGTCCGGCTGCCGCACGTTGTTCCATGTGCCGGCTTCGCAGGCCAGCGTGCAGTACGAAGCGGCCGTGCTGCGCGGCGGGCAAAGAATCGACGCTGCCCGCGAGCTGTTGAAGTTTTTGTCGTCGCCACAAGCGGCGCGGTCGTTTCGACGCTGTGGGTTGCGGCCGGCGGGGAAAGAGAAGTAACGCCGGCCTGCCGGGTGCCTGGGGCAACGCCCCAGGAGTTAGCGATACACCAACAAACACGCCCCCACCACACTGCAGAGCGCTGCCGCCACGCCGAGCAATCGCCACGCGATCCGGCGCCGCTGCTGAGCCCGCTCGTGGCCCCATTGCGCCAAATCGGCATCGATCCGTCGCAGCAATTCCAGGCAGGGCTGGCATTCTCCGTCCGACGAGCAGGCCGTGTCCATCGCGATGGGCATGCTGGCGTTGGGAATTTTTGAATCGGCAATGGTGGGTTTAGAAATCGACATGCCCTCCATCATCGCGCATCGACCAAGCCAATGCAAGCATTGGCGTGAAACAAACGCGAAGCGGGCTTCTCAACATGATGCAAGCGGGCGCCTACGATTCGCATGCCAAGCCGATTCCGTCACTAGCCCGAAGCGCAAGCGAGGGACGGAGAGCCACGCCCCCTCGCTTGCGCTTCGGGCTAGTGAGCGGTTGGTTTGGCGCAGCTTTTGAGCAATGCATCCGTAGGTTATACCCTTCTCACTCTTCAAACCTTCGCACCCTTCACACCTCTTCCGCACCCCCGGGCGGAGCCCGGGGCTATGTCGCGCGCGGCGAGGCCTGCCGATTGAAACGATTGCATCGCTGGCAGCGCGAGTTTTCAATGGCTGTCCGGAGAAGCGGTGGCGACTTTGCCAGTTGTTGAAACTGTAGCGTGCGGCCGATTTGCAATCCGGCGCGGCGCGTCCTTGTCTGCGCGCGGCGCGAGTCCTACGATGAATCCATGGCCACACGAATGTGGCCGATGTGCATCGATCCTCAGGGAGAAATCGAGATGGCGACCACGACGGCCCGATGGTTGGGTTGGTCCAGCGTGCAAGGGATTTTGATCGGCTCCGCCATCTTCGCGATGGGCAGCCCCGCGGGATTTTCTGTTTGCGGTCTCTCGTGGAAGTTCCCCTGGTTCGTCGATCCGAGCGCCGCGTCCAGCGACGCGCACCCGCTGGCGGCGATCGGCGGCAAGTCACATTCGCTATCGGAGTCGCTATCGCAGTCTGCATCGCTGCCGCAGCGCTCGCTCAGCGCGGACTGCATCTGGATCAGCCCCACCAGCGTGATGTTTTGCGTCACGGTCCGCAACGACGAGCGGCATTCCATCCACTTGCGCTCGGGGCATGTGAATCTGTCCGAAGTGGGTGTGGCCAATACCGACTGGCCGAGCGTGCCGCTTCCGACGTTTGAAGCGCTGCGCATCCAATCGGCCAAGGTGCAGATCGCCGCCGATGGAGAATTGCCCGGCAACCCTCGCAGCTTCTCGATCGACCTGACCGTTCCGCCAGGGCATGAGCGGCGATTTCTGCTGCAGATCGACGCGGCGAACCTGCCGCAGTGGCAGCAGAACCGGTTCTTCGCCGTCGGCTCGCTCGTGCTGGAAGACGGGACCGCGGAGCTGGCGACGCCCGATATCAATCTGTTCGGCCAGCGATTGACGCCGAAGCCATCCACGGCAACGGTGTCGACGGTGGTCAATCAGCCCATCGATCTCAGTAGATGACGCAGCCCTGAGCTGATAGCCGACAGCCGACAGCCCCAAATCACCCCTGAATCTTCTCAATCGCCTCGCGAGCAAACCGGGCCACGCGAGGATCCGGATCGGCAGTGACCGCCTTGAGCGGCGCGATCGCGGCGCTGGCCGCGGGGCCGATTTGTCCCAATGCCCAGGCCGCCATTTCGCGCGTCGCGGGAGGTAGGCCGCTGGCCAATGCACCGGCGAGTGCCGCAGTGGCGCTGGCTGCATCCCCTTCCAATCGGCCCAGCAGAATCGCGGCCCAGTTGCCGATGTCTCCCTCCGGCCGCAGCAGCAGCGCGGCCAGGGCAGGCACTGACGACGGATCGGGCGGCCCCAATTCCTCTAATGCCCCGACCGCCCATTCGCGCACTTCTTCGGACTCGTCCCCGGTGGCGCGAACCAACGGCACCGCGGCCGGGCTGGCCTCCTCCGCCAGATGGCACAACGCCTCAGCCGCCGCCGTGCGCACGGCCTCATCGTCCGATTCCAGTTCGCCGGCAAGTCGCTTGACATCCGTAGGCATGACGCCGATTCCTCACAGCAGATTTTTTTCAACAGTGGATGCGGAGTTGAGTACCAGTTCCGGCACCACCAATCAGTTCAAGACACCGTATTGAACCACGATCGAGTCCAACGTGGAACAGCATTTCGGCGGCTAGCGAGGCGGGAGACTGAAGGCCTGAGGCTGAAGATCGGACGCAGTTGGAATCATTCGCAATTCCACCATCGCACATCGCACATCGAAGCGGTGGCAGATTCTGAATCTTGAAGTTCCGCGCGAATCTGATATACTTACGCTCACAACACGACCAGTTCAACACAACGGTATCTAGAAGCGCCCGACGAACCGT
This sequence comes from Planctomycetia bacterium, assembly GCA_021413585.1. Classification (GTDB taxonomy): domain Bacteria; phylum Planctomycetota; class Planctomycetia; order Pirellulales; family UBA7805; genus JAIOPX01. The sequence continues at coordinate 523 of JAIOQB010000092.1, read as the reverse complement.
CGGGTAGCATGAAGAGCCCGCGTGGCAAAAGCTTAATTGCCAGCGCGGGCTTTTTCGTGAACGCGTGGCCACGAAGAGACGTTTTTTAGCCACGAAAGCGCACAAAAGACACAAAAACGAAGCAGCGAAGACAAACCCTTCTTTTGCTTCCTTTCCTTCTTCGCGGCCTTTGCGACCTTCTGTTCAATAACCTTTTTTGTTGAACAGAAGGTCGCAAAGGCCGCGAAGGAAGGAAGTGTAAAAACCTTTCGCCCGTCCGTCTCCGTTGTTCTCCGTGCCTCCGTGGTGAACTTCCTCTTTTGTGCTGTTTCGTGGCCAATCCTTTCGCCTGAATCCTGCTGCCATGCTGACCACTCCCATTGATGTTGCCGATGCGACGTTGGACGCGACGGACTTTGCCGCCGCTGCTCGTGGCGCATCTGTTGCGCCTGAAGTGGCTACGCCTGACGAGGCAGCGGCAACTTCTGTTAGCACCGCGTCGAGCGACATTGCGGCCGAGCTGGCCACGATCGACATGTGCAAG
>JAIOQB010000060.1 GCA_021413585.1 Planctomycetia bacterium | reverse complement strand
CAGCGCGATCAAAATCACAATCACCGCGATCACCACCAGCAACTCGACCAGGGTAAACGCGCGCGGCGGGGTCGCGCTTCGCGAAATGCCCGCGCGCGATGTTTGCCAGTGCGACGTCAATGTGGTTCGATGAGTTTGAAGAAGTGGCAATTGAGTCTGGAGGGCAATGATAAGTTGGCGGCGGCAAGGAAGGACGCCATGAGACGAGTAAGTTTTGTTGCCGAACGATCGTCCCGTTGATCCCCGCGAAGGGGGGATTCAATCAAACTTATTCGTTTGGACAACGGTTGTTCTTTCACGTTTTTCCGAGTCGCTCCGGGCGAATTGCGCTCGATTGGCAGAAAATTTGCCCCGCCCCATTTGCCAGAAGTGCCTAGCTAGACACTTGCGGCTTGGCTGCACGCCCGCGGCAAGGTTTCAGGCGACGTAATCGCCGTGGAGAGCCCATTGGCCGATGTCAGGCGTGAGCCGCCCCAGGGCTTTGGCCCGGTACATGGCTTGATCGGCGGCGGCGATCAGCTCGCGGGCAGAGTGGTCGTCGCGGCGGGCGATTTTCGCCCCGACACTGGCGGTGATCGCCAGCCGCTGGCCGCGCCAGTGAATTGGGGCCCCAATGGCCCGGCAGATCCGGCGGGCAATCCGCTCGACGGTGGCCTGGCCGGTCACCTTTTCCAGTAGCACGACAAACTCGTCTCCGCCGAACCGGCCCACGACATCGGCCGGCCGGACCGCCGCGCGCAAACGTCGAGCCACCGTCCGCAGGACGTGATCCCCCGCCAAGTGCCCATGTTGGTCGTTGATCGCCTTGAACCGATCGAGGTCGACGAACAACACGGCCAGAAGCGATTCGGGGCTTTTGGCAACATGCTTGGACACTATCGGGCGCAATGCCGTGCGGAGTTGGTCGTCCCAGATTCGCCGCATGGGCAATCGCGTCAGTGGATCGTGCGTGGCGAAACTGTTGGCGACGTTGCGGCCCGCAGCCGCAATGGGATCCTTTGACACCGGCCGAAGCACGGCCAACACCACTTCGCTTACCCCCTCTGGACGTCGCAGTGCCAACCGCATGCGTACCCGCGACCCATCCTGACGAAGCATGGTCACACGGGAAGTGAGTGATTGTCGGCCGTGGGCGAGAAAGTCTTCCAGGCGGCGATTGGCGGCGCGACGCGCTCGGCGCGGAAAAAGCTCTGACAGGTTCAGGTGGAGCAATGCGTCGGGGGCGTAGTCCAGCACTTCACGGCACCCCGGCGTGGCGTAGAGGATATTCAGATCGGCGGCGGAGAGGAGCAATGCCGCGCATCCCGCCAGGTCGGTAGCGGCGCGCAGCATCGACTGAGTGCTCGCGCAATGCACAGGCCACTGGCTGCGCGCGGGTACATCGCCGCTGTGCAGTGCGGGTGTGCTCATCGAATTATCGACACGACTCATAGCGGGCTCAAATCCTGTTGGGTTCCCGCCTGCCTCTCTGTGATATGCCCTCGCATGGCATCGGCCCCTGTGGACCACGGCGAGTTCGCCGCAGTCGCTCCGTGCCAGAGCAACATAGTAATGTCGCGAACTGCCCATGTCACCCAGGGGTCGCATATTTTTTATTCTGCAAAGACAGCGGAATGCGATTTTATCTAAATTGCCGCCTTAAACGAATTCGCATCGGCAACGACTTATGAAATTGGCGTAGTCCGGCGGTATAGAGATCATTTGTACAGGTGAACTGAGCCGCAGCGGCGAAGTGATTTCCGCAACATTGCAACTGGCGACCAATCCAGATCACCGGTCGCATTAATATTGATAATACGATTAATTTAAGTGTTTTTATAAAGCTTCACGCGATTTCCGTCAGCGTGAATAACGGCCACTTATTCTGCCTACAACACCTGTAATGCTCATTCAATGCAATCGCACTAAGTTGCTCAGTCATGCTAGACACCCAGTAATTCCTGAATATACTAAGACGACCGTTGGTAACTTATTTCCACACCGGCAATAAGCACGCAAACAACCCAGACTAACAGTCGCCTCATCCCCGGTTATGAACATGAACCACGACAGCACGATTTCCGACACCGCGCGAGACTTTGTTCGCGTCATGCTGCGGCACAAAAAGAAGGCCCTGAGCGTCTTCGCTGCAATCCTGCTTATGGCCGGTTGTGTAATTTGCTTTTGGCCAAGGACTTATAGCTCCGAGGCCAAGCTCTTCGTGCGCGTCGGCCGCGAGACCGTGGGTTTGGACCCGACCGCCACCACGGGGCAGATGATGAACATGATGGACTCCCGCGAGACCGAGATCAACTCGGCGCTGGAGATCCTTCGCAGCCGCCAGATCCTGGAGAAGGTGGTCGACCAGCTAACGCCGCAGAAGATACTCGACTCGGCCCCCCCTCAAGCGGCGTCTGGGTCTTCCGCCAGTTCGGCCTCCAGTGGGGGCGGGCTGGGGGGCCTGTTGTCCTCCCTGGATCCGGTCAGCGATCGCGAGCGCGCGGTCACCACGCTCTCGAAGTCGCTGTCGATTTCCGCTCCCAAGCGGACCTCGGTGATCGAGGTCAGTTGCACGGCTTCCTCGCCGAAGCTGGCGCAGGAAATCGTGGGCACGGTGCTCACGGTGTACGGACAGGAGCATGCCCGGCTGAATCGCACCCCCGGCTCGTTCGACTTTTTCGCCGAGCAGTCGGCGCTGCTTGAAAAGAAACTGGCGGACGCCAACGAGGCGTTGCGGCAAGCCAAGAATGAAAGCGGCCTGGTGTCGATCGCCGGCCAACGGAACCACGTGCAGCAGCAGATGGCGTTGGTGGAAACCGAAATGCTGCAGTCGGAAGTCTCGCTGGCCTCGGCCCGAGCCCGCTCGGGATCGCTGATCGCCTCGATGGATCGCGTGCCGGCCCGCTTGAAAACCGAGCAAACCACCGGCATCACGAACTTCGCCTCCGACGAGATGCGCAAGGCGTTGTACGGCCTAGAACTGAAGGAAATCGAGCTGAAATCCCGCTTTACCGACGAGCATCCCCTGGTGCAGGAAGTCAGCAAGCAAGTGGCGGATGCCCGGGCGATTGTCAACACGCAGGACAAAAGCCGCACCCAATCGGTGGAAACGGTCCATCCGGTCCGCAACGCCGTGATGCTGGATCGCACCAAGGAAGAGGCTGAAATGGCCTCGGCCGCCGCCCGTCTGGCCACGGCCCAGCGTCAGCGGACCGACCTGAGGGTCAAGCTCAAATCGCTCAACGACCACGAAGTGAAGATCGCCGACGCCCAGCGCCGCGTCGAGCAGCTCGAAACCGTTTTCGACAGCTACGTCGACAAGCGCGAGCAGTCCCGCATCGAGCAGGAATTGGGCAAGGAACGGATCTCAAACGTCAACGTGGCCCAGGCCCCGACGCTGGTCGAGAAGCCGGTCAGTCCGAACAAAACGCTCACGCTGGCGGCCGGCCTGGTGCTGGCTCTGCTGGGGGGCATCGGCATTGCGATGATCGCCGAGCATTTTGATCGCAGCCTGCACACCGCGGCCGAGGTGGAACGATCGCTAGACGTGTCCGTGCTGATGACAATTCCCCGCATGCAAAACGATCGCGTCGTCGCTAACTGAAGTTTAAGCGCAGGAGCGCTGTCTGAGGGCAGGAGCAAAACGAGTCATGAGCACGGCAACGCACCCTACGGCCACGCTGCGAGAATCAACCCCCGCAAATGTCCCGCTCCCCCGCACGGGGAACGACTATTTCACCACGCTGCTGAGGCGGCTGCGCGCTCCGCACAACGGTTCTGGAGTGCCGCAGATCATCGGCATCCTGGGTTGCGAGCGCGGCGTGGGCGTTAGCACGATCGCGGCCAACCTGGCGATTGAGGCGGCCGCTGCCAGCGACGCCAACGTGCTGCTGATCGATGCCAACCCGCGCCACGCGACGTTGGGCCCGGCGTTTCGCATCGCGGCGGGGCCCGGCTGGACCGAAATGCTCTCCGGCTCGGAAACTCCGGATCAGTGCGTGCAAGCGACCCAAATCGAACGGCTGTCGCTGCTGCCTGCCGGCCGCGAAGTCGTTTCGGGATCTGAACTAGCGAACATGTCGGGATCCACGCATTTGGTCGATTCGCTGCACACGCTGCGGCAGCAGTATGGCTTGGTGATCGTCGACCTGCCGTCAGCGGACGAACTTCACAGTGTGCTCGAAAACAGTGTGCTCGAAAACAGTGTGCTCGGATTGCTGAGGAAACTAGATGGCGTAGTGCTGGTGATCGAGGCAGAGAAGACGCGTGGCGAGGCAGCCCAGCGGATCAAGCAACAACTACTTGACGCCGGGGCCCACGTGCTGGGCGCGGTACTTAACAAAAGGCGCTCGTAATTGCCCGGCTGCCGTATTGGCGGATACGGCCAGGGAAGCGTCTGTCGGCCATGTGCGATTTTCTGCTTGCTCGGAGACGGCGATGTTATTGACCTGGTTGAAGAAATCGCTGCAACGTCAGCGAACGTCCATTCCCGCCGACTTTCACTCCCCCGACGTGCTGCGGGCGATCATCGAACGGGAACGACTGCGGCACGACCGCACCGGCGGCAGCTTTGCGCTGCTGACCGTGAAGCTCGTCAGCGATGCCTCGCGCCCCGGCGAGCTGGCCGACCTGTGCGAGGTGCTGCAGCGCCGGCTTCGCGCCACCGACGACGTCGGCCTGCTGAAGCCCGACTGTGCCGGCGTGCTACTCCCCGACACCGAGGAAATCGGCGCCCGCAAAGTCGTCAAAGACCTGGAAGCGGAATTGACCGGCCGCGGTGTGGCGGTCGAGATGGGGATGCTGATCTATCCGGCCGAACCGGAGTCAGCCTCGGACGGCGATTCCAGCGACGCTAATTCAGCTAATTCAGCGGACGGTGATTCCCGCGATTCTGACCCCGATGACTCCGAAGCCAGAGAGTCCAATGGTCAGGCGAAGGCGCTGGCGGAATTGCTAGCTCAGCCCTTGCCCCCCTGGAAGCGTTTGATCGACGTCGCCACGGCATCGACGGCGCTGCTGCTGCTCTCCCCGCTCCTCCTGCTGACCGCGCTGATCGTCAAGTTGACCAGCCGCGGACCAGTGTTCTACGTGCAGCGGCGGACCGGCCTCGGGGCGAGGCCATTTTCGATGTACAAGTTCCGCACCATGGTGGTCGAGGCGGACCAGCTCAAAGAGCAATTGATGGCGCTGAACGAGCAGGATGGCCCCGCGTTTAAGATCGAGCGCGACCCGCGTGTCACCTGGATTGGCCGCTTGCTGCGATGCACCAGCATCGACGAGTTGCCCCAGTTGTGGAATGTGCTGCGGGGCCAGATGTCGCTGGTTGGCCCGCGGCCATTGCCGGTGAAGGAATCGGCCGCCTGCCGCCCCTGGCAACTGCGGCGGTTGGACGTCACGCCGGGGCTGACCTGCATCTGGCAAGTCAAGGATCGCCGCAACAAAATCGCGTTTAACGAGTGGATGCGCATGGACTTGGCGTATGTCGAATCGCGGACTCTAGGGCATGACCTAAAGTTAATGCTGCTGACAATTCGCACCTTATTGCTCGCGTGGCGCGCTTAAATGAGCATCCTTAAAGAGCACACTCGATGAGTTCGACGCACACACTGAATTTGATGCCCGGCGATTGGGTGGAAGTCCGCTCGCAGGCGGAGATTCTGTCCACGCTCGACGCCGAGGGGCGCCTGGAGGGGCTTCCCTTCATGCCCGAGATGCTCGACTTCTGCGGACGGCGTTTTCGCGTCTACAAGCGGGCGGACAAAACGTGCGACATCACCAGTCCCAAGTGGGGGCTGCGAAAGATGACAGACACAGTTCACCTGGCGCTACTGCGCTGCAACGGCGCCGCGCACGGCGGTTGCCAGGCGGGTTGCCTGTTGTTCTGGAAGGAAGCGTGGCTGAAGCGCGCGGCGGCGGATGACGCGGCGGCGACGCCAGCCGGAGATCGAGGGAGCCACGCGACTACCGCATCCGTTGCAGGCCATTTGGTTACAGCCGAGCAGTTAATTCAAACCACGCACTGTCCGAGCCCTGCCGGCTCGGCGGGCGACTATTATTACTGCCAGGCCACGGAGTTGATCCGGGCGACCAAGTTCCTGCCGTGGTGGGACGTTCGGCAGTATTGGCGCGACGTGAAGATCAATGGCTTGCCGGTGCTCGATTTGCTGCGCGGCTTGTGCTATCCGGCGATGAACCTACTGATGAAGGCGGCGTCGCTCAAGCGGCGCACCTATCCCAACGTGCGCGGCAACCTGAAGAAGACCCCGAGTGAAGAGCTGAATCTCCAGCCGGGCGAACTGGTGGAAGTGAAAAGCCACGCCGAGATTCTGGCCACGCTGGACCGCATGGCCAAGAACCGCGGCATGTCGTTCGACGCGGAAATGCTTCCCTATTGCGGCAAGCAGTTTCGCGTCTTGCGGCGCGTGGAACGAACGATCGACGAAAAGACCGGCCGGCTGATTCGCCTGCCCAGTGCGGCGATCATTCTCAACGATGTGATCTGCACGGCCCGCTACCATCGGTTCTGCCCGCGCAGCACGTTTCCGTATTGGCGCGAAATCTGGCTGCGCCGCGTCGAGCAGCAGCAGCCCGTCGAGTCGGTAGCCAATGTGCCGTCGAGCCAGCAGTCCGTCGCCGAAATGCAGACCACCCATTAAGTCCAAGCCGGGCTTGGATCCCAGAATAAAAACAACTTGGTTAAAACACCTTGATCGCCGCCACCCTTGCCCGCCCCGTCGCAATCGCCCCGGCGAAAACCAGCGCGTTTTACGCCGCGTTTGTGATTTCGTTGGTGCTGGTCTCGGTGCCGGTGAAGAACTTCGCCTACATCGTGCCGGTGGTGTACCTGCTGTATCAATTGCTGCGCGGCAATCGGCGGCTGGTGATGCGCGTGCTGGCGGCGCTCAGCGCCGTGGCGCTGGTCTCCGGCATTTGCCTCATTTCCGCCGGCGATGACATGCAAGTCAACGTGCCGGGCATGGTGCTGGCGCTGCTGACCTACCTGCCGATTTTCATCGTCGCCTGCCACCCTCCGGTGCTCTCGTTGTCGGACCAAGACATCCGGCGGATGCAAACGACCTGCGCCTGGTTCGTGATCGTGCAGTCCCTGATCGGCTTTGTGCAGTTTGCCATCAGCCGCAATCCGGACACGGTATGCGGCACGTTTGGCTTGCTCGACTTCCGCGCCGGCGCCATCACGATTGCCCAGGTGTACTACACCTTCACGCTGTTTTGCATGTTGCTGTTCTTGTTTCTCGACGCCAAGCGGCGGCTGGTGCAGGTGGCGATCGCGATTGGCCTAATCTCCTGCGTGCTGGCCCAGTCGGGACATCAAACGATCTTCTTCATGGCCAGCCTGGGGGCCGTTGCCCTGACGCGCCTCAAACGGCCCAAGATCGTGTTTGGTTCGCTCACCGCCATTGTGGCGATCGCGTTGCTGGTGCAGTGCTTCTACCCCGAGACCTTTGGGCTGGCGCGGGAATGGGAGCGAAAAGTATTTGACCAGGATTCGCCCAAGCGGCTGGCCGTCGAAGGGGGGCTCAGCGTGCTGGAGAATCCCAAAAACCTGCTGCTGGGGACCGGCCTGGGCCAGTTCTCCAGCCGCGCCGCGCTGATGACGTCGAACGATTATCTCACCTTCGAGCTGCCGCCGATGCTGGTTGGCAAGTCGACGTATTACTCGCAGTACATCGAGCCGGCGATGAATCGCTTCAACGACTACGGCGAAGGAAGCGCCATCTACAAGCCGTATTGCTCGCTGCTGAGCGTAATCGTCGAGACGGGCGTGCTGGGGACGCTATTCCTAACCACGTTGTTTGGACTTCACTTGTATCGCAACGCCCGCTTGATTCGCAGCGCGGACGCTTGGGTCAGCCTCAGCGGCATGCTGGTGTGCGTGGGCATGTTGTTCTTCGCGCTGTGCTGCACAATCGAGAACTACGCGGAGTTCGCCCAGGCCCTGTTTTTGCCGGCGCTGCTCTATGTGGCCGTTACTTCGCGGGCCAAGACGCGGGTGCAGGAACGAGCCACCGCGGCCGGAGCCGCCACGTTCCGCTCCCTGCGATCGCTTCAACTGCTCGGGCCAAATGCGTTGGCCCCGAACGGCGATCGTTCGCTGAGTGCCGACATCGCCCGCACCTCGCGCGGCACGACGCCCCAAGACCACCCCAATTGACCCCAATCGTGCTTGACCCAATCCACAGCCGCATCCAAACCGCGATCAGCGCTTGAAAGTCGTCCGATGAAAGTTCTCTTGTGCCACAACTACTACCAGCAGCGAGGCGGCGAAGATCTGCAGATCGACGACGAAACGCGGCTGTTGGTATCGCATGGGCACGAGGTGCTGCGCTATGCCCGGCACAACGACGAAGTCAAGCAGATGAGCCGGCTGAGCGTCGCGCGAGACACGCTGTGGAGCCGGCAGAGCTACCGCGAGGTGCGGGCCCTGCTGCGCCGCGAACGTCCGGCCTTGATGCACTGCACGAACACATTTCCACTGATCTCGCCGGCGGTGTACTACGCCGCCCGCGCGGAAGGGGTGCCCGTCGTGCAAGGGCTGCACAACTATCGGCTGCTTTGCCCCAACGCTCAGTTTCTTCGCGACGGCAAGGTGTGCGAAAGCTGTCTCGGCAAGACGATCCCCTGGCCGGCGGTCCAGCACGGTTGCTATCGCGGCAGCCGCTCAGCGAGCGCGGTCGTGGCCGGCATGCTGACGCTGCACCGCCTAAAGAAAACCTGGTCTCGCACCGTCACCCGCTTTTACGCCACGTCGGCGTTCACGCGCCAGAAGTTCGTAGAAGCGGGCATGTCGCCGAACATCATTGATGTCAAAGGCAACTTTGTGGAGCCAGACCCGGGCTTCGGGCAGGGACAAGGGGGCTACGCCGTGTGCGTGGGCCGCTTGTCGCCCGAAAAAGGGGTGAACGTCTTGGTCGACGCGTGGTCGCGGCTGAGCGAACCGCTGCCGCTGAAGATCGTCGGCGATGGGCCCAGCCGCGAGCAACTGCAGCGCGCCGCCGCGAACGACCCGCGAATCGAGTTTCTGGGGTCGCGAACTTCTCAGGAAGTGATGGACATCGTCGGCGGAGCATCGTTCCTGGTCATCCCGTCAATCTGGTACGAGCCGTTTGGACGGACGATCATCGAAGCCTTTGCCCGCGGGACGCCGGTGATTGGCTCGCGAATCGGCGCGATCAGCGAATTGCTGGCCGACGGCCAGACAGGGTTCTTGTTTCGTCACGGCGATGCGGACGATCTGGCGGAAAAGGTCCGCCAAATGCTGCGTATCCCGTCGCTGGACGAAATGCGGCTGGCGGCTCGGCGTGAGTACCTCGCCAAGTACACCTCGGAATCGAACTACCACGATTTGATCAGGATCTACGAGCGGGCCTTAGGCCAGGACGTGTCGCGCAGCGAGTCCGCGCCGGTGCTGGCGGGTGCGACGGCCGAACACGTAGCGTATGAGCCGGCGGCACACTGAGTTGCGTCGAGTTGATCAAGTAATAAGCAGAACCACACGCAAAAGAAAAACCACACGACCGTAACATGACATTAGTTGAAAGCTCACCTGCCGATCTCACGACGAACGCCCCTGCCCTGCGCACGATCGGGGGAGAGTCGCCGCGTGGCGATCGCGCCTGGCCCCGCAAACACAACGTGTGCGGCGTGCAGGTCAGCGCCACGAATTACGACGAAGTGGTCGATTGCCTGACCGCCGCGGGCCAACGCGGCGAGTCGGCGGTCGGCTCGTTCTTCGCCGTCCACGCGGTGATCACCGCCGCGGGGGATGCGGAGCTGTGCAAGAAAGTCAATGCGTTTGACATCGTGGCTCCGGATGGCCAGCCGGTCCGCTGGGCCTTGAATCGGCTCCACAAGGCGGGGCTTCGCGATCGCGTCTACGGCCCGGAACTCATGTTGCGCATGTGCCAGCGGGCGGCGGCGGAAGGCTTGCCCATCTATCTCTATGGCGGGGCCAACGAAGAAATCCTCGCCGCGCTGCAAGCCAGCCTGCTGACGCGATTTCCCGAATTGAAGATCGCCGGCGCGGAGTCGCCGCCGTTTCGCCCCCTGACCGCTAGCGAAGACGCCGAGATGGTCCGCCGCGTCAACGATAGCGGCGCCCGGTTTTTGTTCATCGGCCTGGGTTGCCCGAAGCAGGATCATTTTGCCGCCGACCACGTCGGACGGATCAAGGCGGTGCAGTTGTGCGTCGGCGCGGCTTTCGATTTCCATGCCGGCCGAACCCAGATGGCGCCGGCCTGGATGCAGCGCAACGGTTTGGAGTGGCTGTATCGTGTGTGCCGCGAGCCGCGGCGGTTGTGGAAGCGTTATCTGGTTACGAACTCCGTTTTTGTGGGCAAATTGTCTCGCCAATGGGTGCAGTCCATCTTGGTGCGCGGCGGCGGCAGCGACGACGCAAAGGTTGTCGCAGCCGGCGTGGGCACCATGGCGCCTGGCGCGGATGAGCGTGTAGCAGGAAAAACCGTGTAGCAGAAAAAACATCGTCAACCAAAATTTCTTAACTTCATTTTGCGTAAGGATCGCTAAGCCATGGTCGATCGACAGATTCTAGTAGCAGGGGCAGGTGGTTTCATTGGTGGGCACCTTGTGGACAAATTGCGCCGCAAGGGCCATACCCGCATTCGGGCCGTCGACATCAAGCCGTTTGAGGAGTGGTACCAGGTGTTCGACGACGTCGAGAATCACTCGGCCGACCTGGGCGATCTCCACGCCTGCCGCGCCGCGTGCGAAGGGGTGGACGACGTCTACAACCTGGCCGCCGATATGGGGGGCATGGGCTTCATCGAGAACAACCGCGCCCTGTGCATGATCACGGTGCTCATCAACACGCATCTGTTGATGGCTTCGCGCGAGCAGGACGTGCAGCGGTTTTTCTATGCCAGCTCGGCCTGCGTCTACAACGCCGACAAGCAAACCGACGCCAACGTCACGCCGCTGAAGGAAGCCGACGCCTATCCGGCCATGCCCGAAGATGGCTACGGCTGGGAAAAGCTGTTCTCCGAGCGGATGTGCCGGCACTTCCGCGAAGACTTTGGCCTGACCACCCGCGTGGCTCGGTTCCACAATGTCTACGGGCCGCAAGGCACCTGGGACGGAGGCCGTGAAAAGGCTCCCGCCGCCGTCTGCCGCAAGGTGATCGAGGCCAAGACCAGCGGCCGCAACGAGATCGAGATCTGGGGCGACGGCAACCAGTCGCGGAGCTTCATGTTCATCGACGACTGCCTGTATGGCATCGACGCGATCATGCACAGCGACATCATCGAGCCGATCAACCTCGGTTCGTCGGAACTGGTGACGATCAATCAGTTGGTCGACATCGTCGAAGAGATCGCCGGCATCAAGCTGAAGCGTTCGTACAATTTGAGTGCCCCCAAGGGAGTCAACGGCCGCAACAGCGACAACACGCTGATCCGCCAGCACCTGGGTTGGGAGCCGAGCATCCGTCTGCGCGACGGCATGAAGAAGACCTACGACTGGATCCTCGAGCAATACGAGCTGACGCGCAAGCCGGCTCTGCAGGATGCGGTTGCGGCTCGCACTTGAGTTCGTTTTAGCAATACGTGGGCAACAGCCGGCAAATGAAACGAACCGTCCGAAAGGTTGGCATACTGAAGTGACTCCGATGAACGACATCCCCCGCCGTCCGCGGGTATTGATGCTGGCATATTCCTGCCTGCCGTACCGCGGCTCGGAACCGGGAATGGGCTGGAATCGCGCGCTCGAGGCGGCGAAGTACTGCGACGTCACGCTGCTGACGCACGACGAGTGGTCGTCGCATTCCATTCGGGACTACCTGGAAACGCACGGGCCGATCCCGGGCTTGCAGTTCGAGTACGTGCCGACCCCGAAGTGGGAATTCTTGTTGGCGCGAGTGCCGGGAATGTCGTATCTGGCCTACAACCTGTGGCATCGCCGGGCGATTCGCGTGGCGCGGCGGCTGCACGAGCGGATCGGCTTCGATCTGTCGCATCTGGTGACGTTCTGCACGTATCGCGAGCCGGGTTACCTGCTCGAGTTGGGCATTCCGTTCGTGTGGGGACCGGTTGGCGGGACGCAGAATTATCCATGGCGATTTCTGCGCGAGGCGGGGCCGCTGGAGGCGTGCCGCGAAGTGCTGCGCAACGTGGTCAACGTACTGCAGATTCGCTTCAGCCCACGTATCCGCCACGCGGCAAAAAAGGCGGCGGTGCTGATGGTGGCCACTTCGACGGCGCAGCGGGACTTTGCGGTTTCGCATCAAGTACCCACCGTCCTGATGCCAGAAACCGGGATCCGCCAATTAGTGACGGTCAATCGACAGTCGTCGGCACGCTCGCCCGAATTGCGATTGCTGTGGTGCGGCGTGTTGGAAACGCGCAAGGCGCTGCCCTTGCTGCTGCGGGCGATGAAGCAATTGCCCGCGGGTTTTCCGGTCACGCTCCGCGTGGTGGGCTCGGGGCCTCGCCAGGGCCGCTGGCAGCGATTGGCCGAGCGGTTGGGCGTGGCCGACAAGGTGGAGTGGTTGGGAGAAGTCCCCCACGAAATGGCCCTGGCGCAGTATGAATGGGCCGACGTGTTCACGTTCACCAGCCTGCGCGACACCACCGGCACGGTGGTGTTGGAAGCCTTGGGAGCCGGCTTGCCGCTGCTGTACCTGGATCATCAGGGCGTGCATGACGCGGTGCCCCCCTCGTGCGGCGTGAGGATCGCCGTGACCCACCCGCGCAAGGTAATCGACGATCTAACCGCGGCGATCATTCAATTGACGCACGATCCAGAACAGCGGCAGCGGATGGGACGAGCCGCGACCGAGCGTGCCCGGGACTACCTGTGGTCGCACCTGGGTGAGGAAATGTTTGCGGTCTATCAGCGGGTGTTGGAAACTCGACTGTCGGAGGCCGCACCGACCGACAAGAAGTTCTACCTGGATGCTCCCAGCGCCGGCGTCGGCGCGCCGCGTGAGGATGTGGTGACGGTGCGTTGAATAGCACGCTAAATTGCAAAGTAAGATTGCGTAACGACTCATACAGCTAACGACGGAACAGGTTGACGATGGACGAGACTGCTTCCAGAAGCGTGCTGCTCGATGAACCAGCGGCGGTAGGTGGGCTTGTACCGCACCTGGCCGATGGTGGCGGCGCGGCTGCGCCTAGCGCGATCGGGAAGCTCGCCGGCGGGATCGCCAGCCTGGTGCGGTATGCGTTCGGCGCGCACGCTTTGGCGCTGATGGACCAGGCGGTGGTCAGCGGCACGAACTTCGCCACCACGATTCTGGTCGGGCGGATGTGTGGCGCGGGGGAACTGGGCATTTACTCGATGGGCTATACGTTCCTGATCGGCTTTGCCTGCGTGCAGGAGTCGCTGATTGTGTTGCCCTACACGATCTTCCGCCACCGGCCGCTGCGCGGCACCGCCGAGGAATACGCCGGCAGCGTGCTGGTGCAAAACGGCCTGCTGTCGATTGTGGCGTCGATCGTGTTGGCCGTGATCGCCACGGTGATGCACTTCAGCGGAGCGACGCCGGGGCTGGTCTCCGTGATGTGGGTGCTGACCGCCATCATGCCGTTGTCGCTGCTGCGCGAGTTCGGCCGGCGGTTCGCCTTTGCCCATCTGCGCGTTCCGCAAGCCTTGGTGCTCGATCTGGCGGTGTCGGTGGTGCAGTTGATGGGGGTTGCCGCGTTGGCCGCGTCGCATGGCCTGTCGGCCGCCTGGGCGTATGGGATGCTCGGCCTGGCGTACGTTGTGGCCGGCGTGATCTGGCTCTACCTCACGCGGCACAGCTTTGCCATCTGCTGGAACCAGGTGTGGCCCTCGGTGCGGCAGAGCATCCGATTTGGAAAATGGTTCTGCGCGAATCAAATCTCCGTGATGCTGCAAGGGCAGATGATCTTCTGGGTGTTGGCGTGGGGGATCGGCACGACCGCCACGGGCGTTTACGCCGCCTGTCTCACGGTGCTGCAGTTCTCGAACCCGGTGATCCTGGGGCTGAGCAATACGCTAATTGCCGGTTGTGCCCTGGCGTTTAGCGACGGCGGGAGCAAGGAGTTGTGCAGAGTGGCATTGCGCAACACGCTGCTGCTGGGCGCGATGATGGGGGTGTTTTGCACCGTGATGATGTTCGCCGGCGAAGACGTGATGCGGCTGGTGTATCACGGCGGGCAGTATCAAGGGCATCGTCAGGTGATCGTGCTGCTGGCCTTGTCGCTACTTGCGTTCGCGTTGGGAATCCCGGCCACGCACAGTTTGATCGCCATCGAGCGGCCCGACGTGGTGTTCAAGATTGGCCTGTTGGCGCTGGTGATTTCCGCGGTGCTGATTCCCGTGCTGGTGCTCCGCTGGGGGCTGGTGGGGGCTGCGTATGGGACGTTGGCGGGAAACCTGATCGGATCCGTGGGGCGATGGCTGTGCTTTGGCGGCCTGTTGCCACGCGAGGAGAGAACCCCGGAGAGTGTTGTGACTTGAATCCCGTGCAACACGGCGGGGCTAAGGTACTGTTGGTTAACAGAACATTTCGGCGGCCAGCGACGGCTCCGCCGAAGAGGACAGGCGACGTTTTGAAAGGATTATGCGGGCTATGTCGGGGATTGCGGATATGAAACCTGTGCCTCGGGTAAGCATCGGTTTGCCGGTATACAACGGAGAGCGCTTCCTGGCCGAAGCGATCGAGAGCATGCTGGCGCAAACGTACACAGATTTTGAGCTGATCATTTCGGACAACGGCTCGACGGACGGCACGCCGGCCATCTGCCGCGGCTTCGTCGAGCGCGACGGCCGCGTCAGCTACCATCGCTCCGACGTGAACCGCGGCAGCGCCTGGAACTGGAATCGGGTGGTGGAACTGTCGCGAGGCACTTATTTCAAATGGCTCGCGCACGACGACGTGTACGCGCCAACGTATCTCGAACAGTGCGTGGCGGTGCTGGACAGCGATCCGGGCGTTGCCTGGTGCCACTCGCGAACCGCGCTGATCGACGATCGAGGGGATCCGATTCCCGAAGCCACCGGCCCGGAGCGCGAAGCGGACCGCCTGCGTGAGTTGAACCAGGCGAAAACCGCCGTCACACTGGCCGAGGCCGCCCAGCCGCATCGGCGGTTCGGCGCCGCCCTGGAGCGCAGCCTGTTGAGCGACATCCTGGCCACCACGCGCCGCGAGGCTCTGGTGCAAACCGGCCTGCATCCTCCGTATTACGGCGGCGACAAGGTGATGATTGCATCGTTGAGCCTGCAAGGACGCTACCACGAGATCCCCGAGTCACTGATTTATATGCGCCGCCACGCCAGCCAAGGGCAATGGCTTCCCTCGCGGCGGCGGCACCATGAGTTCATCACCGGCCGCAAGGCGGGTTGGTTCGTCTGGCCCCGCCAGGTGCGCTGCACGGCGGCGTATTTCAACCTCGCCCGCACGGCGCCGGTCTCGTGGGGAGAAAAGCTGCGGTGCTTCAAAGAGGTGTTGGGCTTTGTGTTCCAAGGCAAAAAGTGGAAGCGGCTCATCGTGGACGCGGTGCGTTCGTTTGGCGTGAAAGTCCGAGTCCCCGAGGACGACATCAACCCGGCGGCGCGGCGCCAAGCTGCGGCGGTCCGCGGCGAAAAGTCGGCGACAAGCAATACTTAGAGTTGAATCAACAGAAAATCATCCTTTCAAAAGAATTACCACGAGGCTCATGATGAACATCCTGGTTACTGGTTGTCACGGTTACATTGGCAGCGTGCTGGTTCCCATGCTGCTCGACGCAGGGCATCGCGTCGTGGGCATCGATAGCCACTGGTTCGAGCCCTGCACGTTCGGCCCGCCTTCGCGCGACGTACCCTGCATTGCGAACGATATCCGTGACGTCGAGGCGAGCGACCTGGAAGGGCTCGACGCCGTGATCCATCTGGCGGCGCTGTCGAACGATCCCCTGGGGGACCTCGATCCGGAGTTGACCTACGAAATCAATCACCGCGCCACGGTCCGCCTGGCTCGGCTGGCCAAGCAAGCCGGGATCACGCGGTTTCTGGTGTCGTCGTCGTGTAGCACGTACGGCGCATCGGGAGACAACATGCTCCGCGAGGACGCTTCGTTCAACCCGGTGACACCGTATGGCGAATCGAAAGTACTCGCGGACCGCGATGTCTCTCTGTTGGCCGACGACAACTTCAGCCCTACGTTTCTGCGCAACGCCACGGCCTATGGCATTTCGCCGCGGCTGCGGCTGGATCTGGTGCTCAATGAGTTTGTCGCGGCGGCCTGCACGAAGGGCTCGTTTCTGATCAAGAGCGACGGCACCCCCTGGCGGCCGTTGATTCACGTCGAAGATATCGGCCGGGCGTTCATCGCCATCCTGGGTGCGCCGCGCGACGTGGTGCACAACGAAGCGTTCAACGTCGGGCAGACGACGGAGAACTACCGCGTCCGTGAACTGGCCGACATCGTCTGCGAAACGGTCCCCGGCAGCCGGGCCGAGTACGCCGGCGGCGGCGGACCCGATCCGCGCTGCTACCGGATCGATTGCACCAAGATCAACCAGTTGGTCCCCGGCTTTCAACCCCAGTGGACCATTCGCCTGGGTGCCAGGCAGATCTACGAAGCCTATCAAGCCGCCGGACTCACCATCGCCGAGATGGAAGGCCCGCGCTACTATCGTTTGTCCCGGCTGCGGCAATTGATCTCAAGTGGGCAGCTCGACGCGGAGCTGCGCTGGCAGGCCGCTGGCGCGGACGCAGCGGCAATTTTTGAGACCGGGTCGCTAACGGCCGATCTGGGCGAGGTGACCAAGTGATCTTCCACGAGTTGCCAGTCGCCGGGGCATACCTGATCGACGTCGAACGCTTGACCGACGATCGAGGGTTTTTCGCCCGCGCGTGGTGCGGCCGGGAGTTCGCCGCCCAGGGGCTGGTCGCCGAGTTGGCCCAGGCCAGTCTGGCGTATACGCACAAGAAGGGAACTCTGCGCGGCGTCCACTTCCAGGCGGCGCCGCACGCGGAGGCCAAGGTGGTGCGGTGCGTTCGCGGCGCGGCCTATGTCGTCGCTCTCGATTTGCGTCTCGAATCGCCCACGTATCTGCGTTCTAGTGGCGTAGAGTTAACAGCGGAAAACCGCCGGGCAATCTATGTTCCCCTCGGCTGCGCCCAAGGATATCAAACGCTCGTTGACGACACGGAGCTGCTGTACCAGATGTCTGTGGCGTATGTCCCCGGCGCGGGGCGTGGAGTGCGCTACGACGACGCGGCGTTCGGCATCCAGTGGCCCCTGCCGGTGAGCGTGATCTCCCAGGCCGATCGAAGTTGGCCCGACTATGTGCCGCATCCGTCGGCCGGGCAGGCTGTGACCGCAGCGGTTCCACCCCCGCAGAGCCTGACGGTGGGCCACCGATGATGCTCATGCCCATGGACACTCCCCTGCCCGATCCTTCGGCCAACGCCCTCGACGTGGGGTACGAGATGTACGCGCTCGTCGAGCAATTGTTCCCGATCTGCCGCAGCATCACCGGCCCCGGCGTGCGCGAGACGCTGGCGATCCTGCAGGAACTCGTGCCGCTGGAGATCCGCGAGGTGCCCACGGGCACTCAGGTGTTCGATTGGGTCGTGCCGCGCGAATGGCAGATTCGAGACGCGTACATTCAAGCGCCCGACGGCCAGCGAGTGGTGGACTTCCAGGAATCCAACCTGCACGTGGTCAGCTACAGCACACCGGTGCGGGCTCGCATGAAGTGGAAGGATTTGCAGCCACACCTGCACACGCTGCCGGACGAGCCGGATCGGGTGCCGTATCGCACGTCGTACTATCAGGAAACGTGGGGCTTCTGCCTGAGCCAATGCCAGTGGATTACGATGAAGCGGATGTACGGCGAAGAGGCCGAGTATGAAGTCTGCATCGACTCCACGCTGGCGCCGGGCTCGTTGACCTACGGCGAGTTATACCTGCCGGGAAGCACCACCGACGAGGTAGTGATCTCGTGCCACGTCTGCCATCCGTCGCTGGCGAACGACAACCTCTCCGGCATCGCCGTGGCGACGCATCTGGCCCGGCACGTTGCCGCGCTGCCGGAACGCCGCTATTCGTACCGTTTTCTGTTCATCCCCGGCACAATCGGGGCCATCACCTGGCTGGCGCAAAACGAGGCGAACCTGGGGCGCATTCGCCACGGGCTGGTGCTGTCGCTCTTAGGGATTCCGGCCCGGACGCACTATAAGCGAAGCCGCCGCGGCGACGCGGAGATCGATCGGGCGGTGGCCCACGTGCTCAAGAATTCCGGGGCGGAATTTGCCCTGTTGGACTTCGAGCCGTATGGCTACGACGAGCGGCAATACTGCTCGCCGGGGCTGAATTTACCGTTCGGCTGCCTCTCGCGCACCCCCTACGGTCGTTACTCTCAATACCACACGTCTGCGGACAACCTCGATCTGGTGCATCCCGAGGCCTTGGCGGGGTCTTTGGCCCATTGTGCAACTATAGTCGAAGTTTTAGAGGGCAATGGCGCCTTCGTCAATCAAAAACCCAAGTGCGAGCCACAACTCGGCCGCCGCGGATTGTATAGCGCCATCGGCGGCGGGCAGGAAAAGCGGAACACCGAACTGGCCCTGCTGTGGGTGCTCAACCAGAGCGACGGCCAACACACTCTTCTCGATATCGCGGAGCGATCGGGCCTGGCGTTTAAAGACATTCGCCGGGCGGCCGACCTGCTGCTGTCACACCAACTTCTAACCGAGGTCTGACATGAATACGATTTATCTCGATTCCAACGACAGCGACGACCTGCGCCGCCAGCGGTTGTACCAGGGTCAGGTGTACGTCTACTCGTCGCGCCCCAGCACGCGGGCGCTCTGCGACTTTGCCCGCGAGCTGACGGAAGAAGCCTTTGGCTCGCTCAATCCGTGCGAGGCGCAGCACCATTTGCCGGTGGAAAAGTTCGTAGCCATCCTGGCGGACCTGAAGCCGCGGTTCATCCATCATCCGCGCTCCAAGGTTCTGATTCAAGCGATGCTGGCCGACTTGGGCTGCGACATGGAGCAAACGTACTTCGACGTTCCCCGCTTGCGCACCGCGGCGGATGGCGACTATCTCAAGTCGGGGCTGGCGTATGCGTTTCATCCCCACCGCGACACGTGGTATTCCGCCCCGGCCTGTCAGATCAATTGGTGGCTGCCGGTGTATGAGTTTGCGTCGGACAGCGCCATGGCGCTGCACCCGCCCTATTGGGACAAGCCGTTGAAGAACGGCTCGCGAGAATACGACTACGGCCGTTGGAACGCCGAGAGCCGCCACCAGGCCGCGCAGCATGTGAAGACCGACACTCGCCGCCAGCCTCGCCCGGAAGAGCCGGTGCAGGTCGATCCCCAGGTGCGGATCGTTTGCCCGCCGGGGAGCGTGTATCTGTTCTCGGCGGCGCAGTTGCATTCCACCGTGCCGAACACGTCGGGCAAGACGCGAATCAGCGTCGACTTCCGGACGGTCATCCGCAATGACGCGGCCGAGGTCGTCGGCGCCGCAGGCGAGCGAGGTATTGGGCTCTGTTTGAAAAAATCAGCCGGCACGCGCTAGCGTCCGGTTCACCGCCAAACAACCGGGGGCTAGCGCCCTGCGGCTGATTGACGGCCCCAACAATTGACGGACAACTAACAACATTAGTCATACGCTCTAGATGGTACATCGATGAACATGGACGCAACTCAAGGTTCAACGACGCTCGAAGCGGACGTGCTGGACGACGCTGCGGCTTCCTCGAACCACGGCGGCCTCCCGGCCACGGATGCTCCCGCTGCCAACGGCGCTCCGAAACCTGAAGCCGTGCCGGTTGCCGGGACTGTCCACGCTTGCCGTTTCTGTGGCGAGCCGCTGACGCAAACCTTTGTCGACCTGGGGATGTCCCCCTTGTGCGAAAGCTTCCTGGCGGCTGAGCAGGTCGACGCGATGGAGCCGTTTTATCCGCTGCAAGCGTTCGTCTGCGGCGGCTGCTTGCTAGTGCAGCTTCCCGAGTACGTCAGCGCAGAGCATATCTTCAGCGAGTATGCGTACTTCTCGTCGTTCTCCGATTCGTGGCTGCTGCATGCCAAGCGGTACGTCGACACGATGATCGAGCGGTTTCAACTCGGGCCGCAGAGCAGCGTCGTCGAGATCGCCAGCAACGACGGTTACCTGCTGCAGAACTTTGTGGCCCACGGCATTCGAGCCTTGGGAGTCGAGCCGGCGGCGAACATCGCCCGCTGGGCGGTCGGCAAGGGCGTGCCCACGGTTTGCAAATTCTTTGGCCGACAGACGGCGGAGGAACTCGCGGCCGACGGCGTCTGCCCCGACTTGATGACCGCCAACAACGTCCTGGCCCACGTTCCCGATTTGAATGACTTTGTGGCGGGCTTTCGGCGGTTGCTTGCTCCCACCGGCGTGGTCACGTTCGAGTTTCCGCACCTGCTGCGGCTGATGGAGGGGAACCAGTTCGACACGCTGTACCACGAGCATTTTTGCTACTTCTCGTTCTCCGCCGCGCGGAATGTGCTGGCCGCGCATGGGCTGGTGGTGTTCGACGTGGAGGAATGGCCCACGCATGGCGGCTCGCTGCGGGTGTTTGCCCGGCACATCGAAAACGAATCGCTGCCGGTCGGGCCGCGGGTGGATGATTTGCTTCAGCGCGAAGACGCCGCCGGACTGACCGGCCCCGCCGCCTACGCCGCGTTCGCCGAACGGGTGCGCCAGACGAAGCACCGCCTGCTGGAGTTCCTGATCGACGCCAAACGGGCCGGCCGCAGCGTCGCCGGCTACGGCGCGCCGGGCAAGGGAAACACGCTGTTAAACTACTGCGGCATCCGCACCGATTTCCTCGACTACACGGTTGACCGCAACCCCTACAAGCACGGCAAGTTCCTCCCCGGCACGCATATTCCGATCTTCGCGCCGGAGAAGATCGCCGAGACCCGGCCCGATTACGTGCTGATTTTGCCCTGGAACCTGCGCGACGAGATCATCAACCAGTTGGCGTACATCCGCGAGTGGGGCGGGCAATTCGTCGTCCCGATTCCGGAGTTGGAAGTGTGTTGAACACAGTGAAAATCACTAGCCCGAAGCGCAAGCGAGGGACGGAAAGTCGCGCCCCCTCGCTTGCGCGTCGGGCTAGTGAAGCTAAGAAAGTCGGTCTGAGTCAATCAGCCTGGGAGCGTGCAACATGAAGGTGGTCCTGTTTTGTGGCGGCATGGGGATGCGGATGCGGGAGTATTCGGAAAATACTCCCAAGCCGCTCGTTCCGATCGGCTATCGCCCGATCCTGTGGAACGTGATGAAGTACTATGCCCATTACGGCCACAAGGACTTCATCCTCTGCCTGGGTTGGAAAGGAGACGCGATCAAGAACTACTTCCTCAACTACGACGAATGCGTCTCCAACGACTTCGTGCTGGCCAAGGGGGGCAATTCGATTTCGCTACTCAACAGCGACATCCACGATTGGACGATCACGTTTGCGGATACCGGCGCCGCGTCGAACATCGGCCAGCGACTCAAAGCGGTCGAGAAGTATCTCGAGGGTGAGGAAGTCTTTCTGGCCAACTACACGGACGGACTGTCCGACTTGCCGTTGCCGGAGATGATCGACTTCTTTCAAGAGCGGCAAGCCACGGCCGCGTTCCTGTGCGTCAAGCCGCTGCAGAGCTTCCATTCCGTCACGGCCGAACCCGACGGCCGCGTGCGCGACATCCGGGCCATCGCCGAGTCCGACGTCTGGATGAACGGCGGCTACTTCGTCCTGCGGCACGATATTTTTGACTATCTGCGCGAGGGGGAAGAGCTGGTGAACGAGCCGTTCCAGCGGCTGATCGAGCAGGACAAGCTGGTCGCCTATCGCTACGAAGGTTTTTGGAGCTGCATGGACACCTACAAGGAAAAGCAGCGGATGGACGACATGGTCACCGCGGGCGACACGCCGTGGAAGGTGTGGACCAACGCGCTGGGCGTGCCACGCGAGAGTGGCGTGATTGAAGATCTGAGGTTGACCAACGGCGCGCGATTGGCCGTGAAACGTCCCCGGTAATCACGGCTGCCTCCCAGGAATGTGCCTGCCATGATGCCGCTAAGCCTCACCAATCCGCGCACGATTCTGTGCCTCGGCTGCCATCCCGACGATATCGAGATCGGCTGCGGCGGCACCGTGCTCAAGCTGTTGGAGCAGCATCCGCAGCTCACCGTGTGGTGGGGGGTGCTCAGCAGCGAAGGAGTGCGGGCGGACGAAGCCCGTCGCGGGGCCGAGCTGTTCTTGACCGGCGCCGCCGCGAAGCATGTAGTTATTCGCGACTTCCGCGACCGCTACTTCCCCTTGCAATATGAGCAGGTGAAGGACTTCATCCACTCGCTCGCCCGCGAAGTGCAGCCCGACGTCGTCTTCACCCACCGCCTGGAAGACGTGCATCAGGACCACCGGCTGATCGCCGAGCTGACCTGGAACGCATTTCGGAATCATCTGGTGCTGGAGTATGAGATCCCGAAGTACGAAGGAGACCTGGGCAAGCCGAACGTACTGGTGCCGCTGACCGCAGAGCAATGTCAAACCAAGATCGCCTCCCTGCACGAGGCGTTTGCCTCGCAGCGCGACAAGCCGTGGTTCACCGAAGACACGTTCTGGGCCCTGCTCCGCCTGCGCGGCCTGGAGTGCAACTCGCCCACGCGCTTTGCCGAGGGGTTGTATTGTCGGAAGATGGTTTTGTAGCTCTTCCGCCCGCCACACCAGCTGCTCACTAGCCCGAAGCGCAAGCAAGGGGGCACGGCTCTCCGTCCCTCGCTTGCGCTTCGGGCTAGTGCCTCCGCGTCGACGACCGACTATACTCGCACCATGCCAATCTCTCGCAATAGTGGTGCGATTTACGCCGGAACGAAGCCGGCCTCGTTCGCACTTAGGAACGGGCTCGCCACCGCTCTACTGTTACTTCTCCCGGCTGTACTTCCCACGCGCTGCGCCGCTGTGGAAGCGGATGTGGTCGTCGCGCCCAGCGGCAACGACTCCGCCCTCGGCACTGCGGCGGCGCCGTTCGCCACGCTCCGCCGGGCTCAACAAGCGGTCCGCGAAATCAACCGCCGCGAACCGGGCCGCACTCGGCCAATAGTCGTATCGCTCCGCGGCGGCACGTATCGGCTGGTGGAGCCCATCACCTTCGCGCCCGAGGACTCTGGCACGCCGCAGGTGCCGGTCGTCTATCAGGCCGCGGCCGGCGAGCGCCCGCTCATCAGCGGCGGCGTGCCGATCACCGGCTGGCAGGTCGATGCCCAGGGACGGTGGCACGTCGAGCTGTCTGAGGTGAAAGCGGGTCGCTGGAGCTTCACCCAACTGTTTGTGGGCGATCAGCGCCGCTTCCGCCCTCGCCTGCCGCGCAATGGCTACTATCAGATCGCCGGCAAACTGCCGCCGAGCGAGCGGGCCGAGGGGAAGGGCTTTGATCGTTTCGTGTTTAAAGGAGACGACAAAGGGGACGATGTCAGCCCCCACTGGGCCGACCTCAACGATGTCGAAGTGCTGGCGATGCACAAATGGAAGATGTCGCGGCTGCGGATCGCGTCGGTCGATGCCAAGGAGCATATCGTCAATCTGCTCGGGCACACCGGGCAGGCGGAAGCATGGACGGAGTTCACTCCCGGCAATCGCTATCTGGTTGAGAACGTGAAGGAGGCGCTCGGCGAGCCGGGCCAATGGTATCTGGACCGCCCCACCGGCGTGCTGACGTACATTCCGCTGCCCGGCGAGAAGCCGGAGACCACCACCGTCATCGCCCCCCGCGCGGCGGAACTGGTCCGGTTTGCTGGCCGCGCGGACGACGGCCAGTGGGTGCAGTTCATTGAGCTTAGCGGCCTCGACTTCGCGCACGCCAACTGGGAAACCCCTCGCACCGGTCAGTCGTTCGATCAGGCGGAGGCCAATCTCGGCGGTGCGATTTCCGCCGCGGGGGCGCGGCGCCTGCGAGTGGCTGACTGCGTGGTGCGGCAGGTAGGCGCCTATGCGATCGACCTGGGGGCCGCCTGCCAGGACAACGTGATCGAGAATTGCGAGCTGGTTGACCTTGGCGCCGGCGGCGTGAAGATCGGCACCACGCTCATGCCCGCACAGCAAAACGCCGAAGCGTTGGCCACGCTCCGCAACGTGGTCCGCAATTGCACGATCGCCTATGGCGGCCGGATGCACCCTGCGGCAGTCGGCGTCTGGATTGGCCACGCCTCACAGAACACGATCGAGCACAATGAGATCTTTGACTTCTATTACACCGGCGTGTCGGTCGGCTGGTCGTGGGGGTATGGCCCCAGCCCTGCGCATCACAACCGGATCAGCTACAACCTGATTCACACACTCGGCCAGCGCGTCCTCTCCGACATGGCGGGCGTGTACACGTTGGGGATCTCGCCAGGCACGGAGGTGGACCACAATCGCGTGTACGACGTCGACGCGTATGACTACGGCGGCTGGGGGTTGTATTGCGACGAAGGCTCCAGCGGCATCCGCGTGTACGACAACATCGTGTACCGCACCAAGGACGGCGGCTTCCACCAGCATTACGGAAAATCCAACACCATCGAGAACAACATCTTCGCCTTCGCCCGCTTGCAGCAGCTTTCGCGCGGCAAGCCGGAGGATCATCTGGCGTTTAACTTTCGCAAGAACATCGTGCTGTGGAATTGCCAGCACGAGCCGATGCACGGCGCCTGGAGCCGAGGGTTGACCACCGCGAACAATCTCTACTGGAACATGGCGGGCCCGGTGCGGTTGGCGGGCAAGTCGCTCGAAGATCGGCAAAAGCTCGACGGGCAGGATCAAGGCTCGATCGTGGCCGACCCGCTGTTCGTCGCTCCGGAGAAGGACGACTTCACGCTCCGCCAGGATTCGCCTGCTAGCAAGATTGGATTCCAGCCGATCTCCAGCGATCCTCCCGCCGGCCGCCAGACGACAACGCGGCGGACCACCGGTTTGCCTCCCGTCCCCCGGGCATTTCCGTAGTGCGCAATAGCCCCGGGCTCCGCCCGGGGGCAAACCGCTCGACCAGTGTGAGCGGAATGGCGCTAGCCACCGGTGCCAGTTGGCGGCCGGCATTGGGAACCCGCGGCTCGCGCCTTGCGGCTCACGATTGATGCGGTGGGGGCGGTTTGGCGGTTCAACCCCCGGGCGGAGCCCGGGGCTATCATTTATCCCACCCTGGCAAGCTGTGCCGGTTATTCCGAACATGCCCAACGAATCGATGGTCGCAATTGTGCCGCGCGGCGGGATCGGGAAATGCAGGTTGTAACGACTCTCCGGCATTCGACCGTACCGGTCGTAAGGAGGGTGACGGATTTTTTCATCGCCCGGTGGAGTCCTGACGATTCGTTGGGATATTCGCGATGAATCGAGAAGGCCTGAGATCAGAGTTTTACGTGTTGGCGCGATCGTCCGGTACGACAGGAACAGGTGGGCTCCCGTCGCTGCTGTGCACCGCCGGTTTGGCATTGGCGTGCGGCTGCTCCGCCCAGGTGGATCCATCCACGCAGGCGGCCGCTCCGGCTGCCGTGCCGGCTGAGTCGTCCCGCGCCGCGCGGTCTTCGCTCCCCGCGCCGCCGCTGGGCAAGCCGATCACCGCCGCGACGCTCGCCCCGTCGCGGATTCTGGCGGCGTCGTATCTCGAAGACACCCAGCGCACCGACAGCCGCGCGGCTGCCCCTGCCCCGGTTGTTTCGCGCCCAGTGGTTTCGAGTGCCGTGAATTTGAGCGTGCCCGCTTCGACGTCGGCCCTACCGGCTCGGTTCGAAGCCCCGTTGGATCGCACGCAGCAACCGAGCACGATTCGGTTGGCGATGCGACCCGCTCCCGCGGCGGACGCTCCTGCGCCGCGCCCGCCAGTTGTTCAGCGCGCCAGCGCGGCCAACGCGCCGCCGGTGGTGGCAGGGCCAGCCGCGCCGCTGCAAGCCAGCACTGTTGCCAGCGACGTGGACCCGAGCGTGATCCCGGCGGATGTCGCGGCCGAGCAGGCGGTGCAGCCGGTTGATCGCTTTGCGGGTCGGCACGCGCGGCGCGAGTCGAGATCGGATGTGCAGCCCGCCGCTTCGGCAGGGCGGCCGAGCCCTAGCGCTTTGCCAGATCCGCCGGCCGTTGCCCCGTCGAATCGTCGCGTTGCCGGCGATCCGCTTGACGTGCCGCTAGTTGAACGCCCCGCCACGCCGTCGGCTGGCGTCGCCGAAACGCCCAACGATCGCTCGGTACTCGTGCGCGGCCGTCGATCCGGGCCGACAGCGAAAGGTTCGCGTGCCACTCCCTTGGGCGTGACGACCGAAGCCAATCCGCCTGCCACCACCCCAACTACCAGCGCGCCGCCCGCCGAGTCGCAACGGCAATCTAATCGCATCGAGCCCACGCCAACGGAGAGCGCTGCGCCGCAGACGGAGCCCGCGAGCCGAACGAAGCAGACCGAGCCGACGGTCGTTGGCCGGTTGAAGCTTTCGAGCGTCGCCCCCCCTGCCCCTGCCCGGGCGCCGCAGAGCGTCGTTGAACCGCCGCGTGCTGCTACGCCCGCACCGCAGCAAGCCGCCGCGCCGGTGCTGAGGTCGGCGACTCCGCTCGCGTGGACATACGAGTCGCCGCAGTTGTCGGCACCGATACATTTTAATCGACCTCACCAAACCGCTCCGACAACAGTGGCGGCGGTGACACCAGCCGCACCCGCGAATCGGTCGGTGCTGGTGCCGCGCGCTACGCCTGTGTCGAGGGAAGCAGCAGCCGCCAATGTGGTTCCAGATAAAGTTTCCACAGTTCCGGCGGCCCCAGTCAAAACCGCTCCCGTCGCTGCGGCACCCGCGTATGTCGCCCCTGTTTATGTGGCGCGTTTGAAGGTGGCCAAGTCCAGCGTCCTGCCGTCGCCGGTGATTGCGGCACCAGTGATTGCGCCGCCGACCGCCCCGATCGTCGCGCCTCCGATTGTCACTGCCCAGCCTGTAGTGACACAGCCTGTTGCGGCACAGACCAAGGCGCCCGCGGCCGTTGCGGTGCCTTCCATGCCGGCACCCGCGTTAGCGACCGATTCCGGTTGGATTCGTGCCCGCTCCGCGTCGGCTCCGCTGCCGATTGTGCTGGCCGCCACGCCCGCGCGGGCACCAGTTGAACGGCCCATTGAACGAGCCGCCCAGGCACCGATCTACGACCGTCAACGCGCCGCGTCGATCGCCGCCGCGGCCCCCGCCGTGACGTCCCCGGTGGCGATGGCCTCCGTGCAATCGTCCGTAAATCCGGCCGACACGGCGGCTTCGCCCGATTCGCCGTCTCCCAATTCGCTGTCACCCGATTCAACTTCCGTCGTGGTGCCGCAGCGTGCCGTGCGCGGGCCTTCGGTCCCCGATCCGGCCGAGCCGCAGCGCAGCTCTACCGTCTCGGCGGTCAGCCACCGCGTGCGGCAGCAAGTGCGGTATGCCTTTTCGCTCGCCGGCCGCGGGGCGGTGTATTCGGCTCGCGTGGAGTTGATCGAGGCGTTGAAGCTGGTTGCGTTAGCGCAAGACGCCGACGAAGGAACCTCGCAGCACAGCCAGGCGGTGGCGGCGGCACTGATGGCCCTGCGCGAGGCGGACGATTTTGCCACCAACGATTCGCAAGTCAACATGCAGTGCGACGTGGCGCGGATCGTGGCGACGCACGAGACGCCGGTGCTCAAGGGGCGTGTCGAGCCGGGCACCACGGCCCTGAACGCCCTGCAGGACTATTATGCCTACGCCCAGCAACAACTGGCTGTGGCCGGCGGGCGCGAAGTTTCCTCGTCGATGATCCTGTACGGATTGGGCCGGGTCTACACGGCAATCAACAATCGCCAGACGATGTGCGGCCCGAAGGCGATCGCCCTGTTTCAGGCGGCCCTCTCCGTCGACCCGCGCAACTACCTGGCGGCCAACGAGCAGGGAGTGCTGCTAGCGCGCTACGGCCAACTGGATGAGTCCGAGGCGCTGCTGCAGCACAGTGCCCGCGTCTCGCCGCAGCCGGAAACGTGGCAGAACTTGGCGACGGTGCATCGGCTGCGTGGGCAAGTGGACATGGCGGCGTTCGATCAGCAGAATGCCCAGGAGTTGATCGCGGCCCGGCGCACGGGCGCGGCGCCGAACCGGGCCGCCGCGGCGCTGGTCGATTGGGTTGATCCGGGCGTGTTCCTGGCGGCCAACGAAGCTCCGCCGCCCCCTTCAACCACTGCATCCACCGCCGGCGACAAGTCGACTGGGCCATCCACCGCCGCGGCTGCGGCCACGTCGCGGGCAAAGTCGGCAACGTCCAATGTTCCAAACGTAGCGAAGCCTCCGGCGGCCTCCTCGCCGTGGTACGTTCCGCAAGCGATCCGCGATCTGACGGCGCGGAGCCATGACAATACTACTACCAGGTAACGGGCAAGACAATTTGTACGTTGCTCCTCAGGCGGCATTGCAAGGCAATGCGGAGAAACCAGGGCCATGGTCGCGAACATGACGAACAACGAATGCAGGCTTACGTTGCGGCGGAAAGCAACGGCGCACCGCCAGCACAAATCGCCCGCTTGGCGAGTCGCAACCTGGATCTCGCTGGGCGCGGCAGCCCTGGCGTGGTTTGGCCACGGTCAGCCATCGTCGGCACAGCAAGTGGAATCGCGCGGGTCGACGTTGACCATCGTCACGCCGCCATCGTCACCCACCGGGGCGATTGGGCGGATCCCGGAATACCCGCAGGCGATCCAGGTCGGCACGCTCGCGCCGGCCGGCGTGGCGGTCAATCCGCCCGCCGCGAACTCATCTGGCGTTAACTCTCCCGACTTCAATTCCGGCGCCGTCAATCCAGCCGGCGTCAATCCGCCGCGGATGTGTAGCGCGCCGATGCCGGCCGCCACGTTCGGCGTGCATTGCGACACCTGCAACAACTGCGGCGAGCAAGGGTGGCGGGCGATGGGACCGATTCCGTGGGGCGTGCTGGCGCAGGGGGAATACATCGGCCCGGCGCGCACCGCGCACGTGCCGGTGTACCGCTGCCGCGTCGATGACCAGCTCGACTTCGTCTATCGGCTGACGCGCAACGAGCAGCACCAGGCGTACCGGCTGGACATCGGCGATCAGATTCGCGTCGAGTCCACCAGCACGCCGACGCTCAACCAGCCGGAGGCGATCGCGCCGCCCGATATCATTGGCCTGCTCATTCAGCCCGACGGCACGGTGTCGCTGCGGCTCTTGGGCGCGGTCAAGGTGGCGGGCAAGACCGTCACGCAGGTGCGGATGGATTTGGAGGAGCGTTATAAGAAGTTCGTCCGCGAGCCGGGGATCAACATCGTTCCCTACACGTTCAACCTGAAGCTCAAGGACATCCGCGATTCGGTCGACCGCCGCTACGGGGCGGGTGGTCAATCGCAGCCGACGCGCGTCACGCCGGAAGGGACCGTGCAGTTGCCCGCGCTGGGATCGATTCCCGTGCAGGGGCTGACGCTGGAGGAATTGAAGCGCGAAGTGGATCAGCGCTACTCGCTGCAATTCGGCGAGGGGCTGGAAGTCACTCCGATTCTCACGGCCCGGGCGCCGCGGTACGTGTATGTCGTGGGCGAGGTGCGCAACCCGGGCCGGTTTACGCTGGAAGCTCCCACGTCGGTGATGCAGTCGATTTCGCTGGCCGGGGGGTGGAACGTCGGCGCCAATTTGAACCAGGTTGTGGTGTTCCGCCGCGACGACAACTGGCGGCTGATGGCCACGAAGCTCGACATCCGCGGCGCTCTGTACGGCAAAACCCCCTGCCCCGCCGACGAAATCTGGCTCCGCGATTCCGATATTGTCGTGGTCCCCAAGAGTCCCGTGTTGGTGGTGGACGACATTATCAGCCTGTTGTTCACGCGCGGGTTGTATGGTGTCGCTCCATTTAACATGACGCTGAACTTCGCCAAGCTTAGCTCGATTTGAATAGGTTCAGCCTGCCGGGCGGTACCTGAACGGGTCCGACTCGATCTTTAGGTGCGCGCCGTGATAACACACTAGCCCGACGCGCAAGTTTTGGTGTTGCGCGTTTTCGTTGTTTTTTACACGGCAGCCCGGTATTCCTGGGCAAAGCTGTTGCGGATGAGTCGTTTGAGCTTGGAGATGCCGCGGGGCGTTTTGAGTCGTTCGGCGATATATTCGAGTTCGGATTGCTCGCTGGCCGCGCGGACGGCCTGGCACCGGCCGTGGGTGCGTTGGTGTCGCCACCAGCGTTTCTCCTCATCCGTTAGCCCGCGCCGGGCCAGTTG
>JAIOQB010000055.1 GCA_021413585.1 Planctomycetia bacterium | reverse complement strand
CGTCACCCGCTTTGAAAAAACACCAGATTTTACGACTCTGCTGAACCAAAACGCACACTTTCCGAAGACCACGTGCCCTAACCAATTGCCACTATTCGACTTTTAACCGGACACTAGTGGGGCAAGCCAGCAGTGGCACCCGCGCGATTTGTTCTGCTACTTCCTCGGCAGTGCAAAGCCCGGAAATCGCCGCATGCTCTCGTCGACTGCCAACGACTCTGCCACCTGATCGAGTACTCGGCGAACGCGAGCTACCGGATGATCCGGAAACTCCGCATCATACTGGGGGTCGTCCGGATTCCACTCCGGACAATCGAGCCTTTCACCCTCAGTTTGCAACGACCTATTCGCTGCTGGGCTCCGGTCGAAAAGCAGCGCCTCTTTGAACCCCGTCGGCCCTCTTTCGGCGCACTGACACTTGAGCACAAAGCTGAAGTCCCTGAACGGCAGTGTCAGCGACCCCACATATGTTCGGCCGGAGGGCTGCTGTGGAACAGAGAGGATTGTGCGGACCGCCGGACAACCTCCAGCGACCACAACCGCTAGATCAACAAGCTTGCCGCCCGAGTTCCCGAGCAGTTGGCGATAAAACACGGCCAGTTCGTCCGCCGAAGCGGCATCCGACGGCAGATCGGGACGCATTGCGAAGAAGTATAGGCCGACACCGTCCCCCTCCTGCGTGCGCCAGATCCTGACGTTGCCCGGTTGCGGTTCACCCTGGAATGCATACCCGGTCGCATCGAAGCGCACGGCGTCCAACGACGGCTTCGCACCATCACCATTGCTGTTGCGTTTGAAGAGTCCGAACATGCGATAGGTTCTCTGCGTCGGGTGCAACTGTTGGCTTGCCCAGCAGTGCTTTTTCTTGGCCATTTCTTAACGGTTGATCGTCGTGAACAACTTCGCCGGCGGGAAATGAATCATGCTCGGGCGAACAGCCGATCGATCACCGCAGTTCGCTTTCGACCACCAATAGTCGATGCAAACAGCGGAAGACATGTATTCGTTGAACCCGGCGTCTCAGCTTATCCGCACCTTGGAGCATACGGCAAGTATTTTGCGGTCGACGTTCAATTTGCCGGAATGGTTGGTTGTGCCTCGGCTATGAAGTGGCCAAAGAACGGTACTGCTGGGCAAGCCAGCAGTGGCACCCGCGCGGTCTGAGGGGGACAGTCCCGGCCGCTGGAGTGGGATATAATAGAGGGAGACGGCCGCAGGTCATCGAAGCCTTCGGCCCACGACTTCTTTTCTTACCACAGGCGGCACCCTACGGATGGATCGCACGACGAACGATGGTCGCATCGGGCCCGAACCGGCCCACTCCGCACCTGCAAACTCTGAACCCGAACTCGCAACAGAGGCCGGGCTGCCGATTGACCCGCTGGCCGGCAGCCCGCTCGCCAATATCCCGCTCGATGAAATTGCCGACCCGGTGCAGCGCCGCCGGATTGGCGACTTGATCGACCGGATCCGCGAATCGGCCGACAAGTTGCAACTCGACAACACCAGCCGGGGCGACCTGAAGATTCTGTCGCGCACGCTGCGCGAATTGCGTTACGCCTTCAAGGTTTTCTCACCGTATCGAGGGCGGCGGAAGGTGACGGTGTTTGGCTCTGCCCGCACGCAGAAGTTCGAGCCGGCCTACGAGCAGGCGGTGCTGTTCGGCCGCGCGATGGCGGAGCATCACTGGCTGGTCGTCACCGGCGCGGCCAGCGGCATCATGGAGGCGGGGCACCTGGGCGCGGGTCGCGAGAACTCGATGGGACTGAACATCATGCTCCCCTTCGAGCAGTACGCCAACCCGATCATCCGGGGCGACCACAAGCTGGTCCACATGAAGTACTTCTTCACGCGCAAGCTGATGTTCGTCAAAGAATGCCACGCGGTCTGCTGCTTGCCCGGCGGGTTCGGCACGCTCGACGAAGGGTTGGAAGTCCTCACGCTGTTGCAAACCGGCAAGCGCGACCTCGTGCCGGTGGTATTCCTCGACGCCCCCGGCGAAACCTTCTGGCAAGACTTTCAGGATTTCATTCTCAAGCGGCTGAAGGCTCCCGGCTTAATCTCGCCCGAAGACATCTCGCTCTACAAGCTGACTGACAGCATTGAAGTGGCGGTGGCGGAAACGCTGAACTTCTACCGGGTGTTCAACAGCATGCGGTATGTGAAGCATCGGCTGGTGTTCCGCTTGAATCATCGGCTGAGCGAAGCGAAGCTGGCGGAGTTCAACGAGTCGTTTGCCGACATCCTCTCCAGCGGCCAGTTCAGCCAGCGCGAACATTTGCCGGACGAACGCGACGAGCCGGAGTTGACCCACCTGCCACGGCTGGTGTTCCACTTCAACCGCCGCAGCCTGGGCCGGCTAAGGCAATTGATCGACGCGATCAACTTGTCGGAGCCGGCGGCGGGTGGCGAACGTAATGCCTCTTCATAAGTAACAGAGAGGTTCACATGGTAGAGGGCCATCCATATTTGCTGGCAATCCCACTCTACGGACTATATCGCATTGACGACGCAAGTGCGTACATTATGAGCGATGAGCCGCTCGCCCAGATGTCGCGGGACTACGATGAAGCTGAGATACAAGGGATCCGAGAAGCGCTGGAATGGGCCAGCGAACATCCCGAATACGATTTCAAAGCCAATTTGCCCAACGTGCGGTACTGTAACGATGATATCTACCGCTACCTTGTCAAAGTCTTAGCAAGAATGAAGCAGACGTAGCGAGTGCTTGCACCGAAGCGCCAGTGCAAGCACCACCAACCGACATTGACCAAGGACATGCCTTGCGGTGTGACCTAGCGAGCGGCGTAGTCCCATCTGGCAGATGGGACCTACTCAAGCGTCCTCACGGCGCCCCGAGCGACTTCACAAACGCCAGCACGTCTTCGCGCTGTGTGCGCTCCAGCGATTGAAACTTCTTCGCCGCCTGCTTCCCTTGGCCGTCGTGCAGGCGAATCGCTATTTCAAGCGTTGCGGCGCGGCCATCGTGCAAATATGGCCCTGAGTCGCGCACGCCCCACAGCGGCGGCGTTCGCCACAGTCGGGCCAGCTCGGCCGAGCTAGCGCCGTAGTAGGGCGCACCAGGGAATGTGCTGCTTGAGTTGCCTAGGCTCGGCGAACCCACTGGGTCGGATAGCGACTCGCCCATGTCGTGGACCAGCAAATCGCTGTAGAGTCCCTTAACTTCACCCAAGTTC
The DNA here is from genome assembly GCA_021413585.1 of Planctomycetia bacterium. Taxonomy (GTDB): domain Bacteria; phylum Planctomycetota; class Planctomycetia; order Pirellulales; family UBA7805; genus JAIOPX01. Next base: position 19,032 of record JAIOQB010000055.1, on the reverse strand, counting down.
GGGGCGTGGCAATTCGCGCATTGGATGGACGTGAATAACGCCGCGCCACGGAACTGGGCGGCAGCGTCCTGCTTGTTGACAGGTTGAAGCCTGGGGGGAGCGGGCAATCCTTCCACGAAACTGACCATTGCGCCGAGTTCCTCGGGCGTCATGTCGGCGCCGCCGTTGAGATATTCGGGTTGCGTCGGGTCGGGCGACTGTGCGTGCTGAGGGGTCTGCAAACCTAACTCGTTCGCGCAGGCCCCTTGCACAAAGTCCAGCAGCGAAGTGGTCTGCCCTCGCCAGCCAAAACGGCCCGCTACGCGGCCGCGCAGCGCCTCGGGCTGTCCCGCGGCGAACTGCTTCATGGCATCGTCGCTAACGTGATCGATCATTCCCGCCCCAAACAGCGACGGGGTGTTGCGCTGCGAGCGCTGCAGCACTAACTGCCCAACCTCGAGCACTGGCTTCTTGCCGCGCACGCCCCGTTGAATTCGCACTTTGTTCAAGCCCCCCGACTCCGTGGTCAGTCGTAACTGGGCGCCGTCGCGCAGTGCCAGCAGGTTAGAGCGGTAAGGGTCGTACTCCGCTTCGGTTCCGAAGCGATGGATCGTGATCGTGGCCGCGCTGGCAAACGCCGGGTGGATCTGCTTTGCCAGCTTGGCAACCCGCGACGCGTTGGCCCCTTGGGCCGCATTGCCAGTGTCGATCACGGTGAGCAAGTCGACATTGTGCTCGTTTCGTCCGGCCCCACCGATGCCGCCGCGATCGTGGCAGCCGACGCAGGAGCGAGAGTTGTACATTGGTCCCAGGCCGTCGCCGGGACCGGTATTCTGTTCTGTAGTGGGCCATTTGCGCTCGAAGAGTTCGCGGCCGGAGGGTGGCGGCGGATCGCCAGCCCGCGCCAGACCCACGGGCGTAAGAATCGTGGCGGCCAAAGCGAGCAAGATGACGCCGCGCGGCATTGCGGTGCCACTGCTGGCTTTTCCCACTAGTGTCCGGTTGAGCGGATGTGGGCGAGCCGTAATTGTATTGTTTGTTGATGGTTGCGTGATTTTTCGCGTGTATTCGATTTCAATTCGGTCGGCGTTTCCGCCAAGCTATTTCCTGTCCCGTAGGGTACAGGAGGGCTTGACGAATGCACGAAGGCCGGTTGGTGTTTGCGCAGTTAATGGACTTTTTCCCGGAGCGTGAGTTCAACGAATGCGTGGCTCGATATCAAGGCAATTATCGACTTCGCGGCTTCACTTGTCGCGGCCAGTTTTTGGCGATGGCCTTTGCGCAGTTGACCTTTCGCGACAGTCTTCGCGACGTCGTCACGTGCCTGCGGGCAATGAACACGAAGCTCTACCACGCCGGTTTTCGAGGCTCGATCTCCCGCAGCACTCTGGCCGACGCCAACGAACGACGCGACTGGCGCATCTACCACGATTTCGCCCAAATCCTCATTCGTCGGGCACGCCAGTTGTATCTCAACGAACCGCTGGCCGTTGGCTTGCAGCAGACCGTTTACGCCTTGGACTCGACGATCATCGAACTGTGTCTGTCTCTTTTCCCCTGGGCTCATTCGCAACGAAAGAAGGCGGCAATCAAAGTCCACACGCTGTTGGATCTGCGCGGAAACATTCCGTGTTTTGTGCGGATTACTCGTACCAAAGTCGCCGATTCCGCCCTCCTGGACCAATTGGTTCCCGAACCGGGATCGTACTATGTTCTGGATCGCGGCTACCACGATTTCGCCCGTCTGCATCGTTGGTCGCAAGCCGGAGCTTTCTTTGTGGTTCGCGGCCGTCGAAACATCACCTTCGATCGTCAGTCGTCGCACGCCGTCGACCGCACCACGGGACTGCGCAGCGATCAACAGGTCCGCTTTCGCGATCGGCGGACCGCGAAAGGATATCCCGAGCGGCTCCGTCGCGTTACTTTTTATTATGCCCAGCGCCGTCAGCGATTGATCCTTCTGACCAATGCCTTCACCATCCCGGCATTAACCGTTTCCACGCTGTACCGGTCGCGATGGCAGATCGAACTGTTCTTCAAATGGATCAAGCAGCATCTACGCATCAAGCACTTTTTGGGCCTCTCGCCCAACGCCGTGAAGACGCAAATCTGGATCGCGATCAGCACCTACCTGCTCGTGGCAATCCTGAAACGCCAACTGCGCGTCGAACGAAGCCTTTCCGAAATCCTCCAAATCTTCAGCGTCACCCTCTTTGAAAAAACACCAGATTTTACGACTCTGCTGAACCAAAACGCACACTTTCCGAAGACCACGTGCCCTAACCAATTGCCACTATTCGACTTTTAACCGGACACTAGTGCGCTTGCCCAGCAGTGCCGTTCCTGGCCACTTCTTAGCGGTGGAAGTTGTGAACGACCCGGTCGATTCCGTAGAACCGGCGGCTAGCGCCGAACCGCTCACCAATTGATCGACATGGCATTCCATCGGCAGTAAACTCTTAACCATGACGACATCTCCCACTCCGTCCCCTGCCCCGACTTCACTCGCCCGCCGTCCCCGGCGGTGGCTCCGCCGCTTGGGCTGGACGTTCGCCGCGGCCATCGGCCTGTTGATGGTGCTGGCCCTGCTGTTCGTCGTCAACGGCCTCTGGCTGGCGAACAACGAGACGCCGGTGGTGGGCGTCACGCAGCCTGGCGCGAAGGCCCTGCCGCCGCCGGCCGACGAGCATCCCGATCCGGCTCAGGTGAAGGTGCTCAGTTTCAACATCGCCAAGGGGTTCGTCTACAAAGAGGGCGTCTCGTTCGACACCGTGGCGCACGTCACGCGGCGGATGGACGAAATCGCCACGTTGATCCGTCGCGAGCGGCCCGACGTGGTGTTTTTGTGCGAGACGGTGTTCGAGTGCGGGCCTTGCCCTGTCAATCAGGTCGAGTACCTGTCGCGCGAGACCGGCCTGCGACATTGGGCTTTCGGCGAGGACTACAACTTTGGGCTGCCGTTTTATCGCGTGGTCGGCGGCAACGCGATCTTGTAGCGCTGGCCGCTTATGCCCGTCGGCAATCCATCACTCTCCGGCCGCCGTCCGTTCTACATCACGCGCAACAACCGCCGGGTGCTGTGGTGCGAAGTGACGTTGGGAGGCCAGCCGCTGCTATTGGGCTCGGTCCACAATGATTCGTTCAATCTGAAGAACAACACGGTGCAAGCCCAGCAGGAATTGACGTTTGCCGGCACGCGCCCCACGATGCTCGCCGGCGACTTCAACGCCCGCCCCACCGAGCCGGCGATCAAGCTGCTGCGCAGCTCAGGCCGCTTCACCGCCGCCTACGACGGCCCGCTGACGTTTCCCACGGATAAACCCGATCAAACGATCGACTTCATCTTCGCCCCGGCGGACTGGACGCTGGTGGAGCATCATGTGCCGCAGTGTGCGGCGTCGGATCATTTGCCGATTGTGTCGACGTTTCGGAGAGTGGGGCCGAAGTGAGTCGTGAGTGAAATCCAAGGAGGGGTCGGGAGAGTCAGGCGTCGCCGGGAGAATGCCAAACGACAAAGTGTCCCTTGCCACGTTGGGGAACCCGGCCCTGCGGGGCGAGGCCTCCGAGATCCAGCTTTTTCTCTTGCCGCCATGCGGCAATCCACTCTTTAAGATCGCTCTCCCACACTAATGGAAAAGTGATTGCGACCTCCCACAGATCATCGTACTGCACACTCTTGGCGGTCTCGCAAAGTTTCTGGACCGCATTCTTTGCGCGTGAAATGTACCTCGCACGGAGACTCGTGTAATACGGAGACTCGTTCGCGTCTGTTGGATTGAGAAACGACTTCTGTCCTTGTGACTGCGAGTCATTAATCTCTGCCCGCGCACGTTGCGTTTCCATCAATTTCATCGCCGATTTCTCAGCATCTTTGAAGACTTCCGCACCTTTAGGGTCACGTGTCGCATAGATAAGATGAAAATGTGCACGCTCTTTCAACCGATTCAAGATGACGGCGGACAATACGTACTGAAAGTTGCATCTTGCTTTCAAATTGGTGGAATAAGCTTCGACAATAGCATCGATACGATCGTCACCCACAAGACCTTCGACTTTCTGCTGAAACGATTCGTCACCGAAGAGGTCGATAAACCCTTCCCTTGACTTCTCGTGCTCGATAAATCGCAGAATGTCCTTCGTCATGAAATTTACGATCGCTTCACAGGGTACGTGCCTCAGCAATTGCTCAAGCACGCTCATTCCAAATCCGGTCCAACCGGTCGGATCAATGAAGATGAAGGGGAACGTTCCGGCGTCAGCCCGAATAAATTTCAGTATGTCACTAACGTGCTGCTCGAATTCGCCATTCCTTGTCTCGATTTCAGCGTCGTTAATTCCTTTCGCAAATGTGGTTAGCTTCTTGTACGCAACGGCATCTTTTTCGACGAAAAAGCAACGCACTTTTAACGATCGACCGCGCCCTGTCAGTGACTCTCTCGCCTTCCTGATTTCTCGGATCGCGATCGAAAAGGAAGTGTCGGAAAAACTTTCTTCCTTTGCTTGCCATGGCCCAGAAAATCCATCGACGTAAGTGATCGAATTTCGCCAAGTACCGATAATGTGGGCGAATCGTTCCAAGTACTTCTGTAAAATTTGGTGCTTAACCTGCGTTTGCTCGCGGCCTTCATACGTCTCTTCGGGCATGTCAGCACCAGCCAATCAAACCGATGTAGAAATCGGACTGAAAATTTGCAGATTCAGCGAAGCCATAATCTGTCGGCGATCGGCCGTTGATTCAGGCGGCTTCCCTCTGCGAATTTGTGGGAACTCGTCGTACGTGCGTCCATCGAGTTCTCTGCCGGCTTCGCTCTTGCGAACGCCGCCCCATTGCTTGAAGAAAAACGGCACCTTGGCGGCACGGCACTGGCGACGGATGCCTCTTACCCAATCTCTTTTCATCGGCCGGGCTCCATGCCCACTTTCGCCACCGACGATGACCCAGCCGATTTTCGACAGGTTGATAATCCCAATATCTTCGAGTAGCGGTTCAATCGAAAGGAACGACGTGGTGCAATCGGCTTCTCGCAGGTGATCTATTCGAGGAACGCCATGCTTCCGATTTTCGACGCTCACGCCCCACCAAATATGCGGTTCCTTTGCCACGAACCGCAGCTTGGACTTCAGCAAGTCTCTTAGTCGACTGGATCGCTTGGTCAACACTTGAAAAATGTGCCAGTCAGCAGCCTGCATGACTTTGGTGGCGGCGACAATATATTCATCAGGCACATCCTCGTGGAACAGGTCACTCATGGAGTTGACAAAAATCATCTTGGGCTCGCCCCACTTCAGCGGCTCCGTCAACTTTTCCTCGACGAGCCGTAGGTCAAAACCCTGCTCGTAGGGATGCCCAGGTACTCCCCGAAATCGCTCGGCGAAGGTTTCCGCATAGCAGTGGGCACAGCCCGGGCTGATCTTCGTGCAACCACGCACTGGATTCCAGGTCGCGTCGGTCCACTCAATCTTTGATTTATCGCTCATGGCCGTTTCCCCCCCGCGCAAAAACAATGTACGCATATACACTATAGGCGTCAATGGCACCAGACGCAAGGCAATTTAGCGGCAATGTCGCGTGCCGCCTACATCAGAAAAGAGTCCCGCACCCATGCCAGATCCCGCCCGGCAAGCGGGATCTACTGGGGCCCTCACCGCGCACTCAACTCCTTCACCGCCTCTACCAGCGCGATCGCGTTCTCCACCGGCGTTTGCGGCACGACGCCGTGGCCCAGGTTGAAGATGTGCCCGGGGCGGCCGGCGGCTTGAGTTAGCAGCTCGGCGGCGCGGCGGCGGATTTCGGTGCGGTCGGACAAGAGCACCATCGGGTCGAGGTTGCCCATGATGCCGCGGCCGGGGCCGATGGCGTTCCAGGCGTCGTCCAATCGCACGCGCCAATCGACGCCGATGATGTCGCCGCCCGCTTCAGACAACAGCGGCAGCAGGGCCGGGTTGCCGGTGGCAAAGTGAATCACCGGCACGCCCGCGGCGATGCTGGAGATGAGCGTCCGCGTGTGCGGCAGGACGTAACGGCGATAGTCGTCGGGCGAGAGGCAGCCTACCCAGGAGTCGAAGAGTTGCACTACTTGCACGCCGGCCGCCACCTGGGCGTTCACGTACAGCGCGATCGCGCGGACCAGCCGCGACATCAACTCGTTCCACGCGCCGGGGTCGCGGTACATCAGCGTTTTGGTGAGCAGATAATTTCGCGAGCCGCCCCCTTCGATCGCGTAGCTGGCCAGCGTGAACGGCGCGCCGGCAAAACCCAGCAGCGGCAAGTCGGCCGGCATCGCCGCGCGCGTCAGTCGGACCGTTTCCATCACGTAGTCCAGCGCCGCGATGCTATTGAGCTCGATCACGCGGTCCACGTCGGCCGCTTCGCGGATCGGGTTATGGATGATCGGCCCTTCCCCTTGGCCGAACTCCAGTTCCATACCCATCGGCTCGAGAATCGGCAGCAGGTCTGAAAAGATAATCGCCGCGTCGACGTTCAGACGCTTGAGCGCCGTGACCGCCACTTCGGCGCACAGGGCCGAGTTTTTGCACAGGTCCAGAAACGTCGTCTGGGCGCGGACCTCGCGATATTCGGCCATGTAGCGCCCGGCCTGGCGCATCAGCCAGATGGGCGTGCGGCTGACCGGCTCGTGGCGGCAAGCCCTCATCAGCAGGCTGTCGTACCACGCCGCGCGGCGGTCGGCCGCCGGATCATGCACCGGCCGGGCGGCCAGCAACTCCGCCAGTTGCCGCTTCCGCTGCAGGATGGCGGTCGACTGCTCCGCCGCGGCGAGCACCAGTTGGCCCATCTTGCCGTGCGCCGGCTCGACGTCCACGGGCAGTTCGTGCTGCCGCAGCGCTTCGCTAGTGGTCGGACCGATTGATGCCACCACCACGCGCTGCATCGCCTCGCGCAGCGCGTCCGTCAATTCCAGCCGCGCGGCGACCGCCAGCACATGCTCTACCTGCTGGGCGGAGGTGAACAGCATCACATCGATCTGGCGGAAAGCGATCGCCTTGATGTTCGCTTCCAGCGATTCCAGATCTTCTGGCAATTCCCAGTCATACACTTTCAGCCGCACCACGTCCGCCCCGCGGGCTTCGAGGCCGGCGACCAAGCTGGGGTTCGTTTTGCCGTACTCCTGCAGCGCGACGACTTGCCCGGAGATCGGCACTTGGGCGTCCAAGGTGCTGAGCAACTCGCGCCAGGTGTTCGGCTCGGGCACACGGAACGTGGGCGTGATGCCCAGTTCTTTCAGCGCCGCGAGCGGCTTTGGCCCGCGCACCACGGTGATCGTGTCGCTAAGCGCCGAGAGAAACCGGCCGCGGTCCACCTGCCGCTCGACCGCCGCCACCAGGTGCCGCACGCCGACGCCGGTCAGCAGAATCACCACGTCGATTTCGGCGGTCATCAGCCGATGGGCAAAATCGATCGCCTCGGGATTCTGCGGCAGGGCCACTTCGCGCATGGAAGGGCTGACCGACGGACGGCCGGAGTGGCGCTCGATCAGCCGAGCCATCTCTTCCGCCCGGCGGCTTTCGAACGCGGCGACGCGTAGACCGGCGAAGTCTGTCATGGGAACCTTGCGAGATATTATTGGTTGTTTGCGAGCGTTTTGGAGTCAAGGTAATGACCAATGACCAAATTCCAATAACCAATAATGTACGGGACAATCCTATTGGAGATTGGAATTTGGTGATTGGTCATTAAGCTTCATTTTCGTCGCAACAACGCCGACCACGCCAGCGGACTGAATGTTTCGCCGTTGATATGCACCCCGTCGAAGCGGAACTCGCGCATTTGAACCAATTCAAACAGCGGGCCCAATTCGGCCAGTAGCTCTTCGGCGGCGACGCGGGGCGGCCCTTGCTCCGCCTTCGATTTGTCGTTGGCGTTGCCGGCCAATTGCAGGTACAGGCTGCCGGGGGCGGTGAATTGGCTCAGCGCGTTGAGCACCGCGGGTCCGTTCTCCTGCCGCAGGCAGTGATAGACGCCTCGGTCGAACACGAACGGATAGGGGCCATGACCCGCGAGCGCGGCGACTTGGGCCGAATCGAGCAGGTTCGCCGCGGAGAAGTCGACGCGTACGCCCGCCGCGGCGGCCTTTGCTTTGGCCCGTTCGATGGCCAGCGGCACCAAGTCAACCGCCGTGACGTCAAAACCTTGCTGGACGAGCCACACCGCGTTGGTGCCGGTGCCGCAGCCGATCTCCAGCGTCTTCTGCGGCGCGATCTGCTGCTCGGCAATCACTTGCTGCATCTGGACCGATGGCGTGCCGCTGTCCCACGGCGTGTGTCCGGTCGCATAACGTTCGTTCCAATCACGCGGCCCTTCAGGTATACGCGTTGCTTCAGGCATAACCGCCTCCTAAGCGCTGGAGCAGCTTGGCCAGACCGGCGCCGATGCGCTCGACGGCCTGCTGATCCTGCGCGTTCTTGAGTTTTCCGTCGGGTTCAAATGCTTCGTACGCTTTCATGATCGACTTTTGCTCCGGCAGCACCAGCACGTTGATGTTGCTCAGTATCGATCGCAGGTGAACCAGCCCGCGCAGGCCGCCGAGCGCTCCGGGCGAGGCACTGATGATGGCCGCCACTTTGCCGCGAAAGCTGCTCAAGGCCGGCTCGTCGGGCGTCGCGACGCGCGATGCCCAATCGATGGCGTTCTTGAGCACGCCGGTGATCGAGCTGTTGTATTCCGGCGCGGAGATGAGCAAGCCCTGGTGCGTGGCCATCTGGCGCTTGAGTTCCAAGGCCCCGAGCGGCAGGCCGCGCTCCGCTTCGTCGTCTTGATCGAACAGCGGCAAGGCCAGATCCTTCAGGTCGATGATCGTGACTTCGGCGCCCGCCTGGCGAGCCGCCTCGACCGCGATCCGCAGCAGCCGCTTATTAAACGAATCGCGCCGCGTGCTGCCGGCCAGGGCCAGGATGCGTGGGGTGTAGGTGGACATGGCGGGTACTCCAGTTCGTGCGGCGGCAGGGGAGCTGAGGCAACGCCCCAGGATCAAGTCCGCCTAAGCAGCAGCGTACCGCACGCTTGGGGTGGCGTGCCAGCGGCTTGACAGCCCGACGGCGAGGGAAAACGCGGGTGCCTGGGGCTGAACGAAGCGCAGCGGAGTAAAGCCCCAGATAGTTTTTCGGATGTTAGAATAGTGGCCATGCCAAAACCCATAAGCCAGCCCGGGGAGTTGTCGCCTGGAGACCTTTTCGAGGATTGTCGCCACCATCCATGTCTTTGCATCGAGGCAAGTACCGCTGACGACCTGGATGGTGTATCTGGAATCTCATTGATTGACGGCACACCTTGCGGTTGTAGCATCTCGAATTGTGCCTTGAGAAAGCTGACGATCGAGGAGGCTGTGCATTGGAAGTACCACGGCCCTCCCGACGTTGTGGTCGCGGATCGATGGTGGGAGCGACGGCCTCAAGTTGATACATGACGCCGTGCGCGCAGGTTTCGTTTTTTGTGCTTCTTGTGTCTTTTTGTGGCAAAGAATTTTTCGCGGCAAACTTCCGGCTTGGCTCGATCCCTGCCGGTGGATGGCCGCTGTGTTGGGGGGCGATTTACCCTCCCCCGGCCCCTCCCTAAAAGGGAGGGGGGTGCCCCACGCGTGGCTCGCCTAGCTAGGAGTGTCAATCAAAGATCAACAGTCCAAATCCTTCGGCGCGCACTTCGCTCGCCGCGGCTGGCGTCGTCCAGGATTGAAAGCCGACGCCGGGCACGAGGCGCTCAATGCCCATCCCCCAGGCTTGCCCTCGGCGCGGCGGTTGAGCAGCCAGCTCCGACCAGGGGATGGCCGCTTCGCAGGTCCAGGTGCCATCGGCGGTGGCGGCGGCGACGTACCAGGTGGGATTCCAGCGCGTGTCTCCCCACACGTCCTCGCGAGTGAAGCCGCGGTGATCCACGGCCAGGCGATAATACGTCGTCCAGTCTCGATCCGTATCGAGCATCAGACGCACATGATCGTGGCGGGCCAGGTCCGCGTCGCGGCTGCGCGGGCCGGTGGCGGCGGTGTAGTCGACGCCCAGCGCGTGGCGGCAGGTGACGGCGAAGTACAGAAACTCGTCGTCGTGGCAAAGCTGCGCGGTGGCGGTCCAGGAGGCATCGTCGCCGAGCGCGCTTTTCAGCGCGATCGTTCGCACGGCGCTGCCGGTGTGTGTAGGTTGCCAGCAGGGGTCGTCCAGCCGGCCGTCGAGCTTGGGTTTGTCGCCAGTACGAGGGCAATGCCACACTGGCTTGGGCGATGGGGCGGTGGTCTTCGGATCGGCCAGCCAACGCTCACTGGCGGCGCACGCCCACCAGGCGTCTTGATCGCGGGAGCGCATCATGCCCAGCACCAGGCGCTCGGCCTTGCCGGGCGGCCCGCCGGCGGCGAGCGAACGGATGCGAGGCCAGATGCTATGCGGCTCGGCGGCCAGATCGGCGGAGATCGTCTCCAGCCGGTTCGACCACAGCGTCGCCAACCGGCGGCGGGCTGTTTCGATGTCCTCGGCGCTGGCGGCCTCTTTCGCGGAATCTTTGCCGCCGCCGGGGCGCGTGGCCGCCGGATCGTCCACCGTCGGATCGGTCGAGCCGATCAGCGACACGCCGCCGCGCTGGGCGGGAAAGACGCTCAGCGATTGCTCGTTTTGCACCTGCACGACCTGCATTTGATCCGCGGGGGACTGCTTGCCGGCAGTTGGGGCCGGCAAACTCGGCTCGGCAGAGCCTTTTCCGATCGGCAAGATTGGTAGATTCGCTTGCGCGATGGGCCGCGCCGGCATCCGCCCGTCGCGCCGCGCGCGATACGCCAGTTCACCGCTGCCGTAATACTGCGCCAGCCATTGAGCGGCCACCGCCGAGACGGGCGTTTGTGCCGGATATCTCTCGGCCAATTGGGCGAACGAGTCGGCCGCCAGATCCCAGTCACCGGCGGTGCGATAGCGGCATGCCAATTGATACATCAGCGCCGCGGCGCTGGCGTCGTCGAGATCACGGGTGAGCGTGCTGATTTGGGCCAGCCATGCCGACTGGCCCCGGCTCGCCTTGGCTCCATGCGTGACGATCGCCTGCAACATCTGCCGGCGATCGGCCGCGCGACGCAACTGCTGGAGCGAGGCGGCCGCGTCGGTCACCGTCCCGCGCCGCGCGTCGCCGCCGCTGCGGATCACCAGGCCGCTGAAGAAGTCCCGGCCGCCGCTTACCTCGCCCACTTCGCTCCACGCCACTTGATATGAAGTGGAGGCAGGGACTGCTGCCGGATTGGCATCCAGCAGACCGCGAGCGGGTGTCACATAGTCCGAAAGCGAACGGTCCAACTGCGGCAGCAACTGTGCGCCGGAGACGGTCATCTCGCCCAACCTTCCTTCCGGCAGCGGCACGATGATTCTGCGCACTTTCCAAGCGGTTGAACCGGCCAGCGCCGGCGGGTCCGCGACGCCATCCGTTCCGGCGGCCAGCTTGACGGCTTGCAGCGTGGCGGCGTGGACCAGGTTGCCCAGGGGATCGGTGCCGCGAGAATCTCCCATTCGCGGCTCGCTGGCATGCGTGAGGATGATCTCCGGGCGCCAGGCGCGAATCTCGCGCGCGATCAGCATTGCCAGCCGCTCGCGCGGATCGCCGTCGGCCGCCAGTTGCCAGCCGTCGATGATTTTTTGCGAAGAGAGCGATAGTCCCGCTTGCCGCAATGGAAACTGCCATGCGGCCGACGTGTCGCAGGCACCGGCAGCGAGCAGGGCCTCTCGCGTGCGAAGCCGTCTTGCCAGCGGCGGTTCGCCCTGCGATTCGACGTCGCGCCGGCCAAGCAGTTCGACCACTCCGTAATAACCCTCGCCAGCCGAGAGCCGGGCCAGCACTTCCAGTGGCACCGCGTCCGGTTCGGCGAACATGGCCAGATAACCCGCGCGGCGGTTGGCCGCTCGCTGTGCTTGCCAGGTGCGGCCGCCGTCCGCCGTGGCCAGAATCTGCCCTAGCGCACCGACGGCCCAGCCGTGCGTGGCATCGGTGAACGTCATCGCCCGGATCGGCAGCGTTGTGCCCGTGGAATACGAATCCCAGGTGGCGCCGCCGTTGGCCGAGTGAAGCACGCGCGAGCCGGGGCTGCCGGCGATCCAGACGTGCGGACCCTCGACCGCTACGGCCTGCCAATTGATCTCTGAACTGTTCTGCGGCAGCCGGCCGGGGGGCGCGTCCCAGTTCACGCCACCATCGCGCGTGCTGAGGATCAGGCCGCCGTCGCCGACGAGGTACCCGCGACCACCGTCGGCCAGCTTCAAGCACGCCGGCCGGCGGAGGCCGATTTCCGCGCCGGGGCCTTCGCGCACGGCATCGCGATCGAACGTGCCGGTCCGTCCGCCGTCGGCAGCCACCGCGCAGCGGCGCGGCGCGGGGAAGTCGCCGCAATTCCATTGCATGCCGTCGGGCGCGCTCAGCGGCGTCCAGTCGTGGCCGCCGTCGTCGGTGGTCAGCACGGCGCACGGCATCTGCGTGGTGGGGAGCGTGAGCATCGTGCCTCGCCGGGCATCGAAGAATCGCATGCCCAGCACGCAGCCTAATAGCGGCTGGCGGACCGGCTCCCAATGGGCGCCGCCGTCGAGCGTCCGCAACAGCACGCCATGGCCGAGTTGCGTGAGCGGTTCAAAATATCCGCCGGCCGCCCAACCTCGTTGGGGATCGACAAACTGTACCGCCGAGAGGCGGCAGGTGACGCCCGACTCTTGCGGCTGCCAGTGCCGTCCGCCGTCGAGCGTCTGCCAGATCGCGCCGCGATCACCGACCGACCAGCCGCGCTGGAGATCGATGAAGGTCACGTCGTTGAGCGCCGCGTCATCCTGGCTGGCGGCCAATGCGGCGTCGATGGCGGCGCTGGCGGTGGGGACTGCAGCGAAGGTCAGGAGAAAGAGAATGACCAATGACCAAATCCCAATGACCAATGGGGGAGCCACGCTCGGTCTATTTGGACATTGGCACTTTGGCATTCATTCATTCCACGTTAGCCGCCGCTGCCCCAGCGGCGCGTTCGGTTGGCGAGCGATTGTAGTGGGCCACCGTCAGCGGCTCCAAGGCGAACTCACTTGGCGGGCGTACAGGTCCAGTCGTCACAGTCTTGCCACATCCGCCGCCGGCACAACCGGCACGGTCAACGCAATCCGCCATCTCTACGCAATTGCACAGGTCGAGCACTATGCGAGCCGACCAATAATGTTGCTGACGTATAGTTTCCAAAGGGAGCAAGGCCGCCGTGATGGGGTTCAACGAGCATCGCGAACTACAATCGCCGTCCAGGGTTGCGCCTGCGCGGGTCTGGCTGGAACGAGGGCTGCTGCTGGCATTGCTGCTAGGGGCCGGCGTGGCGCTCTCCGCCAATACGGCCGACGCCGACCTGTGGGGGCACATTCTCTTTGGCCTGGAAACCCTGGCCGCCGGGGCGCCCCAGACCACCACGACGCACAGCTTCACCGCGTCGGGCCATCCCTGGGTCAATCACGAAAACCTCAGCGAGATGTGCTTGGCGTTCATCCATCACATTGGTGGCGGCCGAGGGCTGATGTTGGCGAAGAGCGCGCTGGGCTTGTTGGTTATCAGCTCGATGATCTGGGCCGCTCGGCGGCGCCGCGTAGGTTTGACCGCCATCTGGCTGGTGGTGCTGGTAGTGGCGGTGAACCTCACGGCCGGCTGGTCGCTGCGGCCGCAGTTGTTCACCTACACCGCCCTGGCCGGCATGGTGCTAATGCTCGCCGCGGCCTTTGCCCGGTGGGAGTCGGACGGCGTGGTGCGGTTCGTGTGGCTCTGGATGTGCGTGCCGCTGATGCTGCTGTGGACGAACGCGCACGGCGGCTTCCTGGCCGGCTATGGGCTGCTGGTGCTGTACCTGGGCGTGCGAGCCTTGCAAGCCGGACTGCGGTTGGGCCTGGCGGCGTGGCCCCTGGTGCTGCGATTCGGCGCGGTGATCGGCATGACCGCGCTGGCGACGCTGATTAATCCGTACGGACCGCTGCTGCATCGCTGGCTGTTCGGCGCGATGATTCAGCCGCCGGCCGAGATCACGGAATGGGCTTCGCTCACGCCAGGGAACAACTTGTTTTGGCCGGGCGTATTTCTGCTGACGCTCACCGGCGGCTCGCTGATTCTTTCGTCGCGCCGCCGCGATCCGGCTCAGGTGCTGTTGCTCGTGGTGGCCGGCTGCCAGGCGGTGAGCCACGTGCGGCATGTGGCGCTGCTGGCGATTCTGGTTGGTTATTGGATTCCGTTGCATTGTGACTCCATGCTGGCCCGTTGGCCGGGACGGAGCGCTTTGAAGTCCGAACTGGAGACCGAAGTGCGAATGTCGCGCTGGGCGCTGGCGTTTTATGGCATCTCGCTGGCCGCCGTTTGCGTGGCGCTGGGGGGAGTGCTGACCGCCCGGATTGCCCAGTTGCGAGTCGATCGCGAGCAGTTCCCGGTCTCCGCGGTGCAGTTCATGGCGCATAGCAAGCTCAAGGGGCGGCTGCTGGCCACCTACAACTGGGCCGAATACGCGATGGCCGCCCTGCCCGACTCGCCGGTGAGCTTCGACGGGCGGTTTGACACCTGCTATCCGCCGCACGTGCTCGATGCTCATTTTGATTTTGTGCTGGGCGACGCGCCGGGCATTCGAACGCGGCCCCGGCACGACCCGACGTCGGAACGCCTGGCGCTGGAACTGGGCAAGCCGGAGTTGGCGCTGGTGGATCGCCGGCAGCCGAACAGCGTGCGGATTTTGGCGAGCCATCCCGACTGGTCGCTGTTGTATCAAGACTCGGTGGCGCAAGTGTGGGGCCGGCGCGATCGGTTTGACGATCCAAAGAGCCCCGATTATTTGTCCCCCGCGCGGCGGCGAATCACCGACGACCCGCAGCAAGGTTTTGCCGTCTGGCCGGCCCTACCGCAGTTGTCGCAGAAGAACGGCCGCCGCGGCAACGGCTTTGCTCCCCTGAGAGTTTCCCTGCCTGGAGGTGCCACATGATGGTCGATCAAGCCGAACTGACTGCGGAAGAATTGTCGACGCTCCGTGTGGCGGTGGTTGGGATGCCGGAAGCAGCGCCCGCCGTCGTTCCCTCTTCGCAGCCCGATGCCGCGGCCGACGAGATGCAACTCGCCCGGCTCGAAGCATCGCTCGATCAGGTGGAGCATTTACTGCGCGGCGTCGACGATCCGGCGATCGACGTGCTGGTGTCGGTGGTGATGCCAGTGTTCAACGAGCGGGCGACGATCGCCACGGTGATCCACCGCGTGCTGGCGGTGGCGATGCCCAAGGAGTTAATTGTCGTTGACGACGGCAGCACCGACGGCACGCGCGAGGAGCTGGCCCGGCTGGCGGAGCGGCTGCCGATCCGCGTGCTGTATCACACACACAACCAGGGCAAAGGGGCCGCGCTGCGGACCGGCTTTGCCGCGGCACAGGGAGACATCGTGGCGATTCAGGACGCCGACCTGGAATACGATCCGGCCGAGCTGCCGCTGCTGGTCAAGCCGATCGCCTTGGGCTGCTGCGACGTGGTGTATGGCTCGCGCTATCTGGCCCCGTCACTCAACGATCCGTCGCGGATGCACCGCTGGGGCAACCGGCTGCTGACTGGCTTGTCGAACTTGTTTACCCGGCAGAACCTGACCGACATGGAAACCTGCTACAAGGTGTTCCGCCGCGAGGCGCTCGCCAAGCTGACGCTCAAGCAGAACCGGTTTGGCTGCGAACCCGAGCTGACCGCCAAACTGGCCCGCCGCGGCTTGAGAATCTACGAAATGCCGATCGCTTACCAGGGTCGTAGCTGGGCCGAAGGGAAGAAGATTGGCGTCCGCGACGGCATCAGTGCCATCTGGTGCATCATCCGCTATGGGATAGCGGACTGACGTTATTTGGAACCACAGAGGCACAGAGGAAGATTAATGACCAATGACCAAGCAACAATGACCAACAGGCTCGCGCCACTCTTATTGGTCATTGGGACTTGGTCATTGGTCATTCCGTCTCTGTGCCTCTGTGTCTCTGTGGTTCAATAAAAACGTCTATTGGTCCACCGGGTTCCGCGCCTCGTACACCAGCCGCTCGATGAAGTTCTTGCCGTTGACGTAGTCGGTGGGATCGAGCGAGCTGATGTGGGCTTTGAGAATGTCCTGCATCGCATCCGAGGCGGCGTTGATCGCCTGGTAACCGTCCAGTCCGATGGCCCCTTCCTGCGACGCACGTAGCCGGAAGAGTTGGTCCATCTGCTGACGCGGCGCTTTGAAGTCAACCGTTTGCAGCACGAACGGCCAGGAGATCTTGCCGGTGACCGGATCGAGTTCCTTGCGGCTGGGGCGCTTGGGTCGTCCCGCTTGCCCGTAGCGGAAGAGTTGCTTCTGGCTGTTGACCGCCTTCTTCTCCGCGTAGTCGCCGAACCGCTGCTGGGTGTTCAGGTTTCGCATCTCGAAATACGTTTGCGCGGACTTGAGGTTGTTGTCCATCTCGGCCGAGCGCACCTGGGTGAGGTTCATCAGGGCCTGGGAATTGTTCAGGGCGTTTTCCCCTTGGGCACGCACCACGTCCGCCGCACCGCGAGCCCAGCTTTCCTCGGCCGTGGCGGCGTTGTTGTAAACCACCTGCGCGTGGCTCGCCGCGGCGACAACCGCCACCAGCAAAAGAGCGGACAGACCGACGGCCGTTTTGAGGATTGAAGTCTTCATGATCTGCCACTCCGTATTTTTAAACGAGATTTTCAAGCTGATACAAGCCATATGATTCTGGCGTTATTTCAAATTTCACACCACGTTTTCACGCCGCTTTCTTTCACACTGCCCGTTTCACACCTTCTCCCTCACCTACACCTGCCGCCGCCAAATCTTTCACGGCTAGCCGCGAACCGCACCCGGCACCCCGGCAAACAGGGCCCTTTCGAGGCGCCGCCCCGCCACCCAGTTGGCAAGCCATTTTTTTGACTCGCCGCCCGCCGCCGGTATTATACCGTGGGAGCCCCCGCGCTTCTTTGCAAACGATTGCGCCATGGGTTAGAGTAAATGGAATAATCGGCCAACGCAACCGCTTTTATTTCCCTTCGGGACACTTTGGAAAGTAGTTATGACCTGCTGCGCCCCCCGTCCAACCCTGCGTTGTCGCTCCCTATCCGCCTATCTGGTCCCGTTTGCGCTCTCTGGGCTGATGCTCGCCTGGGTGGGGCCCGCCCGCGGCGAAACGGTGCCGGAACTAATCAAGCAGCTCGACGCCCCCGAGGCGGAAGCCCGCTCGGCCGCCGCGATGGAACTGGCCGATCGGGGAGAGCAGGCCGCGCCGGCCGTCGACGCCCTGCGCAAGCACCTGAAGGATTCCGACGCTGAAGTTCGCGCGCACGCTGCCAGAGCACTTGGCCACATTGGCAAGGCGAGCATGCCAGCGGTCGAAGATCTGGTCCACAACCTGACCGATCCCAGCCTGCACGTCCGCCGCTCGACCGTCCAGGCGCTGCGCCGCATCAAGCCGGGTCCGGAGAAGGTCGTGCCGCTGATGCTCAGCGCGCTGTCCGATAAAGATCCGGCAGTCGTCCTTTCCGCGCTCAACTCGTTGGCGGAAGAAGGCGAAGCGGTGGTACCGCCGATGATTCAGGCGCTCAAGGATCCGCGCACCGCCTACTGGGCTTGCCTCGTTCTCTCCGACGTCGGTCCGCCGGCGAAGGACGCCGTACCGCAATTGATCAAGACGCTCGAAGACGAGCGCGTCGAAGTGCAAATGGAAGCCGCCATGGCATTAGGCTCCATCGGCCCCGACGCCCGCTCCGCCGCGCCGGAGTTGACGAAGCTGCTGGGCGACAAACATCCGGCCGTCAAATACGCGGCGGTGTTTGCCCTGGGAAGCATCGGCGCGCCGGCCGCCGCTTCCAGCGGAGCGCTGGAGAAAGAACTCGACGGCAAAGACTTGTTCTTGAACATCATTGCCACCGGTGCCTTGGCGCGGATTCATGCCGGCGACGCGGAGTATCTCACCGGCCTGAAGAAGCGTTCGCTGCCGACGTTGTTTGAAGCGGTGAAGAACAAGGACCGCAAGATCCGGTTGGCGGCCGTCCGCGCGATCCACGAACTCAAGCCGGGACCCGAAGTGGTCGTGCCGGCGTTTGCCCGTCTGGTAAGCACGTCGGACGAGAAGACGATTAACGACGTGATCGACGCGGTGGCGACCCTGGGCGTGGAAGCGGTCCCCGGCTTGACCGCGGCGTTGAAGAACAAGGTAGTTCGCGGTCAGGCGGCGGAGATTCTGGGCCGGATCGGCCCCCCCGCGGCGTCGGCCGTGCCCGCGTTGATTGAAGCTTTGGACGACGATCGCCCTGAGGTCCGGCGTGAAGTGCTGTTCGCCCTGGGTGCCATCGGCCCGGCCGCCAAGCCGGCGGTGGCCGCCGCTCGCAAGGCACTCAAGGACCCCGAGCCAAAAGTCCGCTACAGCGCCGTGTGGCTGCTGGGCCGCTTGGGCCCCGACGCGGCCGAAGCGCTGCCGGAGTTGGAAAAAGACGTTTGCGGCCAGGATGCTTACTTTGGCAACGTCTGTGCCTGGGCACTATTCCGCATCGAGCCGCACAACCAGGCTCGAATCGACAAGGCGATGCCGGTGCTGATTAGCGCCTTGGATGGCGACCGTCCGTTCGTGCAGGTCGAAGCGGCCAACACCTTGGGGATGATCGGCCCGCAGGCCAAAGCGGCCCTGCCCGCGCTGAAGCGCCTGGCCGAAAGTCACGATCTGGATGCGGCCAAGGCAGCCAGCGATGCGATCAAGAAAATCGGCGGGTAAGCGATAGGGTGCCATGGGCAGCTTGCAGCCCTTGCCCGGTAGTCGGATCGTGTCGGGTGCCTGGGGCTGAACGAAGCGCAGCGAAGTGAAGCCCCAGACGGTGAAGCCTGGGCATCGCTCTGCCGCCAGCCACCCCAATCCGTTCACTAGCCCGAAGCGCAAGCGAGGGGGCAGGGCTTTTCGTCCCTCGCTTGCCAGGATTTTGCGCCAGGCGATCTAAGGTCTTGCGCGAAAAGGAGTTGGCCTTCATGATAGTCGTTTTCCTAAGTACCACCTTAAGGAGACGACGACATGGAAGGCCAACTCTGGAAGGCGATTGTGTTGA
>JAIOQB010000254.1 GCA_021413585.1 Planctomycetia bacterium | reverse complement strand
GCGTCGTCGATCGCCTTGTTCGGAACGGGCGCCCCGTTGAGCCGCGCGGACCGCAGCGCCATCAGGCACCAGCCGGTCACCGACATGTCGCTGTCCCGCGAATCAGGGTCGTAGCGCCAACCGCCGCTGTTCTCCGCCTTTTGCTTGGGGGCCTGCTGTGCGTCGAGAATGATTTTCAATGCCCGCGGCATGACCACGTCAATCCGCCGCTGGCGCTCCGGGTCGACCATGCCGGAAACTTCAGACAGAAACAGCGTGGCGATGCTGTGCTCGTACATCTTGCCGCCGCGCACGCCCAGGTAGCCGTTCTTCGTGGGCGTGGCCAGGATATAGTCGATGGCCCGATTGATGTTGTTGCCATACGGTGCAGCGCCGGGGCGATAACCCTTGGCCAAGAATGCCATGCCGCTTAAGCCCGCCACCGCATTGGTCTGCCCGTGAACATCGGCAAACGATCCGTCGCCGGCCGGATTATCGGCCTGAGCCCGGGCCAAGAACAGCAGCGCCAAGTCCACCGCCCGATCGACGCTCTGGCGAAACGGAGCCAACCGCGGCGATTCTTCATCCGCCGCTGCTGGGCCACACCACAAGAGCGCGCACGCGGCGACAACCGCGATCCAGAGCGGCCGCGTGCAGCGGAGGTTTCCAGACTTCATCAAAAATCCCCCGGTTCCTATGGTCGCGGCTAATAATAGTGACTCGCCAAGCTTAATCCATAGCGTACTCGCCCGCGATGGTTCCTGCCACACGTTTGAGGTAGGGGTTCGGCTCGTTGAATTTGATTTTGGCTCCTTGAAGAACCCCCTCTACGCTCAATGCTCCGGGGGGGCATAATGGCTGCTGGCAATCGAGCGGGCAACAACTCCATATCCAGGCCAATCTGCTGCAAACCGGTAGTGGTTAACATTGATGTGGCAACTCGACACACGTCAGCGAATTTTGTGGGTAGCCTGGGCGGTTCACGAAGGCTACTTCCACGTCGGGTCGGACTTTGAGCCGATGTTCGCCGGCTATGTCGCCGACCGCGAACGATTGTGGGGAGCCAAGTGTCTTATCAATGCTGGCGTGTGGTGGTTACCACAGCTCGTCAAGTTCAGCTTGCTAATCCCCAACGAATCTCTTTCGGCGTTCGCAAATGAATGCCAGACCGTTTTCACAATTATTGAAAGGCTTTCAGCCGAGTCGAATTGCGCCACCGAAGATGTGAGCCAAGCATTGCAGAATATGATCCGCGTCGCAGGTGAGGCTCAATCGAACAAAGGATGGGTAGAAATACACTCACGGTTGCCGCCGCATCCTGGCATTCCACAGATCAGGATATGAGCCAGCAGGAAAAGACTGGCTGGAAGCACGGGCACGCGACGCACAGAAGATCAGTAGGCAGCATGTACGATAAGTGCTAACCGTGTCCGGAAGCGCCGAATCAATACGGCGGCCAAATGACCAATCAGAGCCCGCCACCCCTGCGCCAACCCGCGTTTGCCTCTGGCCTTTGGTCTGCTATTCTCCAATGATATGAGCATGAGTGTCCCGCCTGACGATGTCCCCAGCCCCCCCTCGCCGCCGTTGCCCGCCGTGGAAGCGTCCATGGGGCCGCCGGTGGGTCCGGTCGATCCTGCGGATCAGCCGCAGCCGCGTCCTGCAATGGTGGGGCAGCACATCAGCGCCGTGTTGGCACCCGATCTTCCGCCGGATCGGCCGCCGCCTCGCAAGCGCCGGTTCTGGCTGCCGCTAGGACTGTTCGTGGTCACCTGCCTGACGACGTTTCTGGCCGGTTGCTATCACTGGTACCCGGTGTTCGTCGGCCAGCCGGCCCCGGTCGAGCGTCCCAATGGCAGCTACGTGCGCGACAGCCGGGACGAGCCGGCGGCGTTTACCGCATCGATGCTGATCCGGCGCAACTGGCGCGATGGCCTGATCTACATGTCGTGCGTGATGGGTGTGCTGCTGATGCACGAGATGGGGCACTTCCTGATGACCATCCGCCATCGCATTCCGGCCAGCTACCCGTTCTTCATTCCGCTGCCGCTGATGCTCACCGGCACGATGGGGGCGGTGATCGGCATGGAAGGATCGCGCGCCAATCGAAAGGAAGTCTTCGACGTCGGCCTGGCGGGGCCGCTGGCCGGACTGCTGCTGACCATTCCGCTGATCGTCATCGGATTGATGATCGCGGAGCCTTCGGCCGTGGAACCGGACAGACCCACCTTCAATTCGCCGCTGATCGTGCGGTTGCTTTCCCCGATGCTGGTCGATGCCACGCGGGTGCCGGATGGCAATCAACTGAACAACCCGTTCCTGATGGCCGGCTGGGTGGGGCTGTTCGTCACCGGCTTGAACATGCTGCCGATCAGCCAACTCGACGGAGGGCACGTTTCCTACGCCGTGCTGGGGCCTTACTCACGCTGGCTGGGGCGAGGGCTGCTGATGGTGGCCATTGCCTACATCGTGGTCTACGACGCGAGGAACTGGATCCCAATGCTGCTGATTGTGATCTTCATGGGGACCGATCACCCTAATACGGCGGACGACACAGTGGACCTGGGCCCGGTGCGGCGGACGCTGGGGCTTGTGTCGCTGCTGATCCCGATCTTCTGCTTCACGCCGGTGCCGCTGGGGATACCGCACTGACGGCGGACTTTTTCACCACGGAGAAAGGGGAAAATTAATGACCAATGACCAAATTCCAATCTCCAATAGAAAGGCCAGTATGCCTTATTGGAGATTGGAATTTGGTCATTGGTGATTTTCCCTCATTTCACCCCCGGGTGCGACGAATACAGAATCATCCCCACGAGCATCGCCAGCACCACGACGCCGGCGAAGACGGCCCAGCCTAGCCAGCGGCGGCCGAGCTTTTCATCTTGCACTTCTGCCTTCCGCTGCTGCTCCTGCTTGTACTCCCGCGTGTTCTGATACTGCAGCACGAACAGTTCGCCGCAATGAGGGCACAGCACTTCCTGGTCCATCGTGTTGTAGGGGGTGATCAGCTCGTGTTTGTTAGGGCAACGCACGTGTACCATCCGCGGCGCGGCGGCCATCGGATCGAGATCGGTGCTCTCGGCCGCGGCGGCATTGGCAGGTTCTGCTGACTCCGCGGGCTCCTCGACGGCTGAATCTCCGACTTCAAAGTCGAGGCGCCGCGCTCCGCGGGCACCGCTGCGGCGGACTTCGGGGAAGATCTCTTCCTCGACAACCGGTTCGCTGGCCGGCTGCGCGGGTGGCGGCGCGGGGGCATTCATCGCCGGCGGCGCGGTGGCCATGTTCCAGGGAACGGGCGGACTGGCTTGCGCCGAGGGCGTTTGCATGCCCGGCATTTGAACTGTGGGAATGACAAACAGCACGCCGCAGGATGGGCAATTGATCGTCTGCCCCATGTGGGCCGGCTCAGCCTGCAACAGGTGCCCATGCGGACACATGAACTGAAATGCCATGGTAGGTAAGACGGTCGGTGGAAAGCGGTGGGATAAAAGGCGGTGGGGTGGCTGGGTGCCTGGGGCAACGCCCCAGTTGAGTTGGCGGGCGAACTAAATTTTTGCTTCAGCACTCCTTGACCGTCGCCGCCGGCGCCGGTTCGCAAATGGGCAGCACGGCTTCCTTCGGCAACGACAAATTATCTCGCACGCGCTCCAGCAACCCTCGCACCACTTCCAGTTCCGGGCCGCTGAGCCCTTTGGTCGCTCGGGTGCGGACGCGCAGCGCGCACTCGACCATTTTGTTCCAGACCGGCTCGACGCGCTCGGTGGGGTGAATCAACTTGCGGCGCCGATCCGACGAATCCGACACGCGCTGGATCCAGCCGTCGCGCTCCATGCGGTCGAGCACGCCGACGAGCGTGGGAGCCTCGATCTTCATCCGGTCGGCCAATTCGGTTTGCGACTGCTCGCCGTGCAGCGACAACACGGCCAGCACTTCCCACTGGCGGAGTGTGATCCCCTGGGCGGCCAGTTCCTCGTTCAGCGCGCGGCCCAACGCGTGGGCGGTGGCGATGACCCAATAGCCGAGGCTGTTTTCGAAATCGTATTGCAGCATGGACTGGCCGCCAGGAACGCGTGAGTTGCCGCCGCGCATTCATCTTAGACCGCTGGGCGATAGGGCTCAAGCAGCGCGGCGTGCCCGCGGCGATTCCAACGGCAATTAATGCGAATTAATCGGCCGCTGGGCAACTGCATGCGTGCCTGGGGCAGAGCGCAGCGATGCCCCAGAATCAAAGGGCCCGAATTCAAAGACTGGGGCAAGTGAGCGGATTGGCGCTAGCCACCGGTACCACGGTTGGCCCGACGCACGGACCGGCGGCTAGCGCCGAACCGCTCACTCATCGCCCACCGCGCCGCGGTAGCAGAACCTGAACAGCATCATCCATTCGCACCATGCAATCTGCCGACCCAGCGGGGCCAACTCCGCGGCGGGGCCCTGGACGATGCTTTGCACCAGGTCGACAAACGCGACGGCATCCCACTTCTTCCCGCGGACCAGGCAGTACACGGCTTTGTGATCGGCCCACGCGGACTTGCGAACCAGTTGGTCCGCCATCAACGCGAGCGAACTGTACACCGGATGCTCCCCCAAGCGGCGGAACCAGTAGCCGGCGTTGGAGTAATCCCCCTCGCGGCGATGCATGATCGCGTGCCAGAAGCTGCCCGTGGGCGTGTCGATCTTCTGGCTGATGCGGTGCGACTCGTCGAGATAGTTGTGCGCCAGCCACAGGCCGGCTTTGCACGCTTCCGCCATATCGCGATCGACAACCCGGCGCGGCGCCACGGCATCGGCCAGATCAAACGCCGCCAGCGCCGCGCGCATTTCTTTGCGCGGGGCGCCGGCCGCAAGTTCCATTTCCGATCCGGTAGGCAGCAGGGCCCGCAAGGTGGGGACGAATGTGCTCTCGGGCTCGGGTGATTGCGGGGTGTTCATGATGAACGTGGATTGTAACACGAACGGCGGCAGCGCGAATCGCCGCCCGTGCCGTTCGGCATAAACGGTACAGCCGGACTTCGCCGGCGGTCAATTCAGCGGGACGCGGCGAACGGGCGGCAAGACGCCGCGGGCGCTTCTATAAATTTCAATGAGGCCGACCGTTCATTACAGCTTGGATGGACCACGATGCAACTGACGATTCTCGAAAACGCGGCGGAACTCATCGAGCGGGCAGACGCCTGGGACGACTTGTGGCAGCGCAGCGACGTGGCGTTGCCCTCGGCACGGGCGGCACTCCTGGCCCTGTGGCTGCGGCACTTCGCGCCGCAGGCGACATTCCGTGCAATGGTCGTAGAGGAGAACGGGCGGCTGCTCGCGGCTCTGCCGATCGTCGGCACGAGGATTCGCCATTTGATCGAAGTCGGCACGCTGCCGAGCAACGACTGGTCGGGCAGCGGCGAGCTGCTGCTCGATCGCGATGCCAACGCGGCCGAGGTGCTGCCGCTGCTGCTCAGTGGTTTGAAGCAATTGCCCTGGTCGCTGCTGACGCTCCGCCTGATGCGCCGCCACGCCACCGGTTGGGAGACCTTGGCCGCCGCCTGCCAATCGGCCGGGTTGGAGATCTTTGCCCACGATCAGCACGAAGTGGGCGTGATCGAACCGCAGCGAGACTTTGCGGCCTACGAAGCCAGTTGGTCGGGCAATCATCGCCGCCACATGGGCAAGGCCCGCCGCAAGCTCGAGCGCGACGGCGGGGCCCAATTGCAAGTCTACGGGTCGCTCAAGCCGGACGAAGTGGAACCGCTGCTGACCGCCGGCTTCCATGTGGAAGATCGTGGTTGGAAAGCAGAGGAGGGGACGTCGGTGCTGCGCACGCCCGGCATGTTCGATTTTTTCCTGCGGCAAGCCCAGCAATTGGCCGCGTGGCGGCAGTTGCAGTTGGTGTTTCTCACGCACCGCGGCCGGCCGATCGCGTTTGAATACGGCTGGCAGGCGAAGGAGACGTATTTTACGCCCAAGGTGGCGTTCGACCCCGAGTTCAGTCAGTACACGCCCAGCCAGTTGCTGCGGTACCGGTTGTTCGAGCGGTTTGCCAGCGAGCCCACGCCGCCGCGCGTCGACTTCCTTGGCCCACTCTCCGACGCCACGGCCAAGTGGATCACCGATCGCTACACGGTCGGCACGACGGTGATCGCGCTGCGGCCGGTGGTGGGACGAGCGATGCTGCACGGCTATCGATTGCTCCGCGCCGCGAAGCAACGCGTGCAAGGGCGGGCCGTGGCCGCGCCCGTGACGCCGCCGCCAGTTCCCGTGGCGAACGTGCTATCCACATAGCCCCGGGCTCCGCCCGGGGGTTGCACTTGGGAGTCGTGCGAGTGAGCGGAATGGCGCTAGCCACCGGTTCCACGGTTGGCCCGACACGGACCGGCGGCTAGCGCCGAACCGCTCACCTCCGGGCAGAGCCCCGGGCTATTTTGCCACCGCCTTAATCGCGATGAAGACGGTGGTCGTCCCGTCGGACCCATCGGCAACGCTCACCGCGATCTCGCGGCCGTTCTTCTTGCCGACGAGGTTGGTGGACGCACCTTGGTCGAGCGAGCCGGTGACGGTCCAGCCGAGCTTGGGCAATTGCTGCTTGTAGAAGTCGCCCACCTTGTCGATGGGCGACTTGACCTGCAACTGGATCATGCCCGAGGTTGCCTCGCTGTTGAGGGCCTGCATCTGCACGCTGGCGCCCGCGAAAATCGGGATGTCGGCCGGAAGATCGGCGGGCAGCTTGGTCCCCTGCGCGCCGCCGTATTCCACTTTGAAGCCGCCGACGTCGATCTTCTTCACGCCGTCTCCACCAACCGTCACCTTGGCCTTGCCCGCCTGCACGTCCACCACTGGCTTCGACCCCTCCGGCATCCCCTGCACATCGCTGCCGCGATCGCAACCGGCCACCATGACGCATAGCAGGGTGAGAAGTGAGGCGAGTCGAATTCGATGCATGGCGAACTCCTTGCGATGGATGGGGCTTTAGCTGCTATCGGACCTTTACCTTGGCCACTTTATCCGCCGGCGGTGAAGTATGGCGGCCGTGGACGGCCCGTGGCAAGCTCAATGTCCGGGGCGATCCGCCGGCCCCTGCTAGTTGAACCCCGCCCCGGCAACGTCTATGCTTGGAGCAATCTTGGAGCACACCCGGCACGAACCACATCACGGCGGCGGCTCGCCACGGAGTTTGTCATGCACGCGTTTCAAATGGCCCAGTTTTCTAACGCGGTGCTGCTGGCCGACAGCGTTCAAGCCCTGGGGTTTGTCGTCGCCGGGCTGGTCGGGGTGTTCATCCTCATCATCGTCATCGCCGTGATGATGTACGGCAAGCTGTGGACGCAGGCGTATATGTCGAAGGCGCATGTGAGCATGATGAGCCTGGTGGGCATGACGTTTCGCCAAGTCAACTCCCGCACCATCATCTACTCCAAAATCATGGCCATGCAGGCCGGCATCGGGGCCGATCCGCGCAACAACATCACCACTGCCCGGCTCGAAGCCCATTACTTGGCCAACGGCGACGTGCCGAAGGTGATCCAGGCCTTGATCGCCGCGCATCGCGCGGGCATGGATCTCGACTTCGACCGCGCCGCGGCGATCGACCTGGCGGGCCGCGACGTGCTGGACGCCGTCCGCACCAGCGTCTATCCGAAGGTGATCGATTGCCCCGACCCGCGCAAGTCGGGCAAGACCACGCTCAGCGCCATCGCCAAGAACGGCGTCGAGCTGAAAGTGCGGGCCAAGGTCACTGTCCGCACGAACCTCGCGCAGTTGATCGGCGGGGCGACGGAAGACACCGTGATCGCGCGCGTCGGCGAGGGGATCATCACGTCGATCGGCTCGGCGGAAGATCACCTGCATGTGCTGGAGAATCCAGACCGCATCAGCAAGGCGGTGCTGGCCCGCGGATTGGACGCCCACACGGCGTTTGAAATCGTGTCGATCGACATCGCCGACATCGACGTCGGAGAGAACATCGGCGCCCGGCTGCGGGCCGATCAGGCCGAAGCCGACACGCGCAAGGCGCGGGCCGAGGCCGAAGTGCGGCGGGCCGAAGCGATCGCCCGCGAGCAGGAGATGCGGGCCAAAGTGGCCGAGAACCGCTCGCGCGTGGTGCTTTCTGAAGCCGAAGTTCCGCTGGCGATGGCCGAAGCGTTTCGTGCCGGCCGGTTCCAGGGGAATAATGAGTAGGGGCTGTCGGCTGTCAGCTATCGGCGGGCAAAGTACCCTCACGATCCGCGTGAGGCGTTAAGACGGCGTCCCTCTCGGGTCTATTTGAGGACTGAAGAGCGCATCACGCGGAGCGTGATGGATACTATTTGCTGCCGAACGGATCGTCTTCGGCCGGTTTGGCGGGCTTCTTGGCGTCGTCCGCTTTCTTTTCTTCGGCCTTTTTCTCCGTCGCCTTGGCTGCGTCCGCTTTCTTTGGCGCTTCGTCGCCGAAGGGATTGTCGTCCGATTTGCCGCCGGCCTTCTTCTCGGCAGGAGCGGCGGCCGGTGCGGCGTCTTGGGCCGG
This sequence comes from Planctomycetia bacterium, assembly GCA_021413585.1. Lineage (GTDB taxonomy): Bacteria > Planctomycetota > Planctomycetia > Pirellulales > UBA7805 > JAIOPX01. Next base: position 8,071 of record JAIOQB010000254.1, on the reverse strand, counting down.
TTCAGCGGCCGGAGCGGCAGGAGGTGCCATGTCGACCCGCTTCATCTCGGCAGGTTTCACATCGCCACCGAACGGATTCGCCGCGGCAGGCACTGGGGCTTTGGCCGGGTCAGCGGGAGCAGGCAGCGGAGCAGCCGGCGGAGCGACTGGAGCAGCGGCGGGCGGAGCAACGGGAGGTGCAGCAGGCGGAGCCGCTGGTGCGCCCCCAGGTGCTACGCCGGGAGGCGCTGCTGCGCCCGGAGCAAATGGATCAGCGGCCCCTTTGTCCGGCACCACTACCGCCGGCTTGGCGGGTTCCATACCCTTGGGTGCTTCAGCCCCATCGGCCGGAGCGGCAGGCGCCGCGCCGCCGAACGGATCGGCCGCTTTGGCTGCGCCACCCGCGGCAGGAGCCACAACGGCAGGAACTACGACAGCCGGAGTAGCGCCGCCAGCAGCAGCGCCACCACCAGCAGGCGCGCCACCGAACGGATCGGCGTCGCCTTTCTTCAGGTCATCTTTTTTCTCGGCAGGCGCTGCAGGCGCTGCGCCACCGGGTGCGGCTCCGCCAAACGGATCGGCATCGGCCGGCTTCGGCGCGACAGGTGCAGCGGGGGGAGCAGGCGCAGCTTCGGGTGCTTTATCAGCCGGAGCCGCTGGAGCCGCAGGTGCGCCTGGCTTCTCGCCGCCGAACAGATCATCGCCCCCCTTGGGGGCCGGCTTCGGCACGGCGGGCTCGCCCGCGGGCTTGACGCCTTTAAGCAGATCGTCGGCCGGCGGCGGGGCGATCGATTCGCCTTGCGAAGCGGCCGCGCCACGGTTCTCGCCAAATCGCTTCACGCGCAGATCGGTTTCATGTTGATACGCGGCCACGCGGGCCTGCATGCGGTACGCTTCCATACCCATGCGGGTGGAGCCCTGCACGCGCTCCAGCGCCTTGTCGACGGGATAGACGCGATTCACGTCGGCCACTTCCAATTCAGAAGCGCGCTTGAAATCGGCGCTCGCTTCGTCCTGGCGGCCGAGCTGCAAGTAGGAGAGCCCGCGGAAATAAAACACGCGGGGGTCCGGGCTGCCGGCGTTGACGGCGGCGGTGAGTCGCTCGTGGGCTTGGGCATAGTTGCCCGAGTTGTATTCGTGGACCCCTTGCCCATAGAGCTGCGCCAACACGGCGTCTTGCGCGCTCGCGCTCGACGGACTCATGATTGACAGGCCCATGGTTGACAGGCCGACGCAGGCCAGCCACAACATCGCGCCGAAACCGAAACCGACAGACCTTGTCATGAGTCGACTCTCCGTGTGCTCATTCAGTGTGCGAATTTATTTCAAGCCGATTAACTTCATACAGATGCGCCGACAACGCCACGCCGATTCCCGCGAATGGCAATATGTCCTGCGATTGCAGAGCCATACCAAACACGCCCCATGCCAGCGACGCTAATCCCCGATTATAGCTAGCGGCCGACCGCTTCGCCTATCGTTAGAGGTTCACTAAAGTGCGCAAAATTCCGGAGGCGGAATGGGAAACTCGTTACCACCGGAACAGCCGGACCGGGGCCGAGCATGGCAGATCCCGTTTGCGGCTGGTTCGGGTGCGACCGTCGGAGCCAGATCTTCTAAGGTGCCGGGGTCGTTTTGGCCTCCCGTGGGCAGCCCTGCGGCATTCGCAATGCCTTATTTGTAAACCACTTGCGGAGGGGCTGTCAGGTGCTGGGCTGTCAGCTATCGGCTGTCGGTTGTCGGCAAGAATGAAGATGGGTGGTCACGGCCCACTATCGGTGGGGGATCCGGGGCAACGCCCAGCGTTTCAGTCTTTTTACTGGCCGTAGAGAATCCCCTCGACCGCGGCTCCTGCAAATTTATCTCGCCTTGCTGGCCGACAAGGATATGATTCGATGAACCCCAGAACCCGCCGGTGCCGGCCCGTTGAGTTGCACACCCCGATCCGGCATCATATGATCGCGGAGCTTATACGACGCGGGGCCGAGAAATAATGCTGCCCGTTGGTTGCCTGCTGACAGCCGAAAGCCGATAGCCGACAGCCCAAACAACCTGACACGAGGATCCTCCCTATGAAGAAGCTGTGCGTGATGTTGGTCGGCTCTGCCGTGATCCTGGGTTTAACCGGCGGCGCGGCCGAAGCGTTGCCGCCGTTCAAGAAGGCGTTTGAAGAAAAGTACGTCAAGCCGGCCAACAACGAGGCGTTCAGCGAAGCCTTCAAGGCCGAAGGTTGCAACGTCTGCCACGTCAAAGGGAAGAAGAAGGACATCCGCAACGCCTACGGCGAAGCCCTGGCCAAGCTGATCGAGGGTGACGCCAAGCACCGCCTCGACGAAGCGGGCAAGGAGAGTGACGACGCCAAGGCGGCCGAGATGAAGAAGATCCTCGGCGAACTCGACGCCGCCTTCACCAAGGTCGAAGCCGAAAAGGCCCCCGATGGCGAGACGTTCGGCGCCAAGATCAAGGCGGGCAAGCTGCCGTAGGCGGACGGCCGTGAGCCGCAAGGCGCTAGCCGCGCGTAAGACGAAGAGTGAGCAATGAACTGCGACGGGTGCCAAGGGCAGCTTGCTGCCCTTGGGCACCCGCATTTTTGCATCGCCCCTCAGGAGGTTTGCCATGAATCGTCGGTGCACGCGGGTCGCGATTCTCATCCTGGTGTGCGTCTGCGGCAGTTCTGTTGCCCTGGCGATGCCGCCGTTTAAGAAGGCGTTTGAAGGCAAGTACGTCACGCCGCCCACAGCGAACCCGGCCCTGGCCGCGCCGTTTGCCGCCGCCAGTTGCAACGTCTGCCACGTCAACGGCAAGAAAAAGAATGTTCGCAACGCCTATGGCGACGATTTGTCCAAGGAACTAGCGAAATTGCTCGGCGTCCCGGTCAAGAAGTTTTTGGCCACTCCTCCCGCCGCCGGCAATCCCCCGCCGATGCAGGCAGTCTTGAAGCAGCTCGACACGGCGTTTACGAACGTGGAGCAGAACAAGGCCGCCAACGGCGAGACGTACGGAGCCCGGATCAAGGCGGGCAAGTTGCCCTGTCCGTAGTTGCGCCGCCGCGTGGGGAACCCCCCTCCCTTTCAGGGAGAGGCAGGGGGAGGATAACGCGTCGCCCCGCCAAGAAGCTAGTACTGAGTACTCAGTACTCTTGCTGGCGAGCCGAAAGCGGGGGCATAGCTTTCCGTCCCTCGCTTGCTCGGCGGGCTAGTGAACGATTGATGTCGCTTCACTCCACCTCCACCGGCTCCACGCACTTCGCGTCGTCATTCGTCGGCTTGTTGACGTAACTGCTCACAGGCTCCGCCACCAGCGACTGATCGTCCAGCGGCAGCAGCAATTGCCGCAGGCGGTTGACGTCTTCCACCGCCGGGTTGAGCCAAGTGGCGTAATCCGCTTCATGCAGAATCACGGGCATTCGATCGTAAACCTTTCCCGCCAGTCGGTTGGCGGTGGTGGTGATGAGCGTGCAGGATTCGATGGCCGGGCCGTCGGGCTCGCGGCTCTGCCAATGCTCCCACAACCCGGCGATGGCGAACGGGCCGCCGTCGCCGCGGTGGAACAGCCATGCCTGCTTGTTGCGTCCGCCGGCCAGTTTTTGCCATTCGTAGTAACCGTCGGCCGGCACCAGGCATCGCTGGCGGCGAAACGCGCGGCGGAACGAGGGCTTTTCGTGCACCGTCTCTCCCCGCGCGTTGATCATCTTGTTGCCGATCGCCGGGTCGTCGGCCCAATTGGGAATGAGCCCCCAGTGGAGCCACACCGCCTCGCGCGCGGAGTCCGGCCGCGCCTGCCGCACCGCCAGCACCGACTGCGTCGGCGCGATGTTGTAGCGCGGCGCAGCCTGGGCCAGATCGTCCGGCACCAAGCCCAATTCAAACAGGCGGATCAACGTTGCCGCCGGGGTCCGCAGAGTAAAACGTCCACACATAGGGAATAATGACCAATGACCAAATTTCAATGACCAATAGATTATTGGCCCGTCAGCGGGCGGCGGCCAGCGGCTTTCCCGGTGGCGACGCCGGGTTTATAGTGCCAATGCGGGCGGGGGTCCGCCGAATACAGGGGTAGCATGCCGCAGCAGAACCGATTTGGCCATCACGACGACACCCAGGCGCCGCCCAGCGCGACGTACCGCCTGCTGACGGCCCCGCCGCAGCCAGCCGTCGATTCGCCCGAGTTCGCCGGGCGAATGCACGCGGTCGGCCAGACGCTGCGCGCCAGTCACGTTGAGCTGATCGTGGTGATCCACGGCACGTTCGTCGGCGACGATTTTTTCGACCTGGCGCCGATCGCCGAATCCTTCAGCCCCGCCGCGTCCGCCTGGATGCGGCGCACGAACAAAGCGTTTTGCGACCATGTGCTCGGCGACGCGGGCAATTTTCCGCCCGAGTACGCCACCCGGCTTTCGGAGTGGATCAATCCGCCGGGCGAGCGGCTGATCGAGGTGCGCAACTTCGTCTGGTCGGGGGTCAATACACACAGCGGCCGCGTGGTCGGGGCGATTCGCTTCATCGACGAGCTGGCCACCTGGACCGCCGCCCATCCGCGCGATCCGTCCGCACCGCCGCCGCGGATCCTCTGCCTGGGGCACAGCCACGGCGGCAACCTGCTGGCGATTGCGACGAACCTGCTGGGGGCCGACGCGGCCGAACGCCGGCCGGTGCTTGACGCGGTGCGCAACGGGCTTGGCAAGAACGACGGCCGCGGCCCGTGGCACGACGCCTGGCATCGGGCGTGCGCGCGGCTGGAAGCCGCGCCGCGCGGCGACGAGCTGCTCGGCGGCTATCAGTTGGACCTGGTTTCGCTGGGCGCTCCGGTCCGCTATCGCTGGGATCCCACCGCGTACGGCCACCTGCTGCATCTGGTGAATCATCTTCCCGAGAAGAATCGGCAACCATGGCAGGCGCCGTTTCCGGTGCGGTTTGTCGATTTTCTGCGCGGCCGCGGCGGCGACTACGTGCATCAGATCGGCGTAGCGGGGAGCGATTTTCCCTGCGTGCCGCTGCGGTGGCGGCTGTATCGGGCCGAACGGGCCCTGCGTGCGCTGATGCAACCAAGGATGCCAGCGTGGAAGTGGCCGCAGCGTTTTCTATGGGGCCGCCGCGTCTCCGACGACGGTACGACGCTGCTGATTGATTATGGCATCCCCCGTCGCCGCCGCGGCCTGCGCCACCTCTTCGGCCACGGCGTGTACACGCAATTCCGCTGGATGCCGTTTCAGTTTGAGCTGGTGACGCGGGAGTTTTATGGGCGAGAGGGGCTGTCGGCTGTCGGCTGTCGGCTGTCAGCTATCGGCGGCGGGGAGTGAGCGGGGGGAGTCATGAGCGAACTGCTGCACGTAACCACCACCACCGCGGGTCAGGACGAAGCAGAGCGGATCGCCGCCTGCCTCGTCGAGCGCCGGCTGGCGGCGTGCGTGCAGATTCAGGGGCCGATTAAGAGCACCTACCGCTGGCAGGGACGCATCGAGCGGGCGGAAGAATGGCAAGTGACAATCAAAACCAGCCGTGAGCGGTTCGCGGAAGTGGTGACCGCCATCGGCGAACTGCACAGTTATCAATTACCCGAGATCGTCGCCACGCCGGTTGTAGATGGTTCGCCGGAGTATCTGGCATGGTGGCGGGAGCAGGTGACTGTGGAGTGATATTTTTTGCTCGAGTACTCAGTACTCAGTACTCTCTGCTCATAGCCGACAGCCTTCCCCCAATGCACATCTCAATCCATCCCTGTCCCGCCAATGCCACCCCTGGCCCGTCGGCCTTGATCGACGGCCGACAATTGTTGACGTGCCTCGTGCCCGCCGATTGGGCGGCGGCTACGTTGCCGCGGACGTTTGACGAGGCAATTGCCCTGCTGAGCGAATTGCCGCGAATGTTTGTCGAGCCGGATGGGTCGTTTGTTTGGGTAGGGGGGGATGGATCCGCGTTGCCGGAGATTGACGCGTGGCAGATCGACGGCCTCCTCTACGACCAAGGCCCGCGGCTGTCGCACGCGGAGATCAAAGGAATCTGCCCACGGAGGGAGTTTTTTTTGAGGCGACAGTGTGGCTGGGGGCGGGGTGAGGCGTTTTCACCAAGACGCAAGGGTGCCTGGGGCTGAACGAAGCGCAGCGAAGTGAAGCCCCAGAGGGCCGAGATCTGGGGCATCGCTGCGCACTGCCGCCAGCCACTCGTCGGCGTACACCAAAAAAACAACCCCCGGGGCCGTTGGCGCGACCCCGAGGGTTTTGATTAGTCGCTTCGCGAATCTGCCGTTAACGAATCGCTTCATTAAGCATCTTCGTGTTCGGCACGCTGTGGCGATGCATCAGTCCGTCTTCGATCGTTTCCACGATCGTGGCCACGGGGCCGACTTCCCGCACGGTCCCTTCCATGCCGGCAACCCGCACGTGGTCGCCGGATTGCATCCGCTGCCGCAGGTAGTAGCCCGCCAGGATGCCGCTCACCACGTCGCGGCCACCCAGGCCGAACGCCAGGGCGAACGCCACCGCGGCGCCGCCGGCCGCGATCTGGATGATCGCCGTGAGCAACTCCATGTTGACGCCCAGGTGCTTTAGCGCCGTCCAGAACGTGACGAACACCAGCACGTAGAAGCCGCCGTTAGCCAACTGTTGGGCATACGCCAGGCCGGCCCGATCCGCGCTGGTGGCGATGAAGCCCCGCAGCAGCGTAGCGACCAGCAAGCCCACCACCACGAGGAACGTGGCGACGAGCACCTTGGGAATGCCGTTGACCACATCCTGCATCGGCGCCGCGAATTGCGAGAGCCCCAGCAGATTGAACGTGGCCATCAAGAACACGAAGATCAGGCCCCAGAAGACCACCGCGCCCAAAATCTGCGGCACGCTCCACTGGATGCCCACTTGACGCATCGACTGGGCCAGCTCGCCGCGCTCGGCCGCCCGCTGCAAGCCGACGCGTTCGCACAGGCTGATCATCCCGCGGCTGGCAAAGCGGGCCACGAAGTAGCCGATTACCAGCACGGCCAATGCGGCCAGCAGGTTCGGGGCATAGTGCGCGGCCTGGGTCCAGGCGTCGTGAAACGCAACTTGCAAAGCACTCGTCGAATCGCCCACCGTCTTGCCGATCTGGCCCGTAACGGTGTTGGTGACGGGAACAACTGTGTCGTTCATGGTTTTTCTCCAGAAAAATGAGGGGAGTGATCTGGTTTCGGTTTCTTGAGAATCCCAACTCGGAGCGTAACGTGTCGAGTCCTGCGGACGCTGCGGGACTCGCGAGGTCTCTTAGGGCACCGCCGCGACGGGTGCAAACAGTTGCAACATGCGTGGCTGCGGCGCCGAGTGTATCTGCTTCCTTAAGATTCGTTGCCGTCCGGGCGTTTTGGGTAACGACCGAAGATTGAAAAATGTATGAGCGCCACGGCGGCCGGCACAAGCTGCATAAACCCCCACACGAGCGCACCCGTGGCAAAGTCCACCAGGTGCTGCACCAGCAACGTCCGGTTGAGGCGCTGATGCACCTGCCGCTCAAACTGCGGCGGCGGCGGCGGCACGTCGTCCGCGGCAAGTTGGTCGAAGAGGTCGGTGGACATGCGGGGTGGCGGTGTTGGTGGTTCAGGACGGCTTGGGTTTTAATGACCAATCACCAAATTCCAATCTCCAATAATGTTTGCGCAGGAATTATTGGAGATTGGAATTTTGGTGATTGGTCATTTGCTTAGGTTTCCTCCCCCAACTCCGGATACGCCTTCTTCAACTTCTCCCGCGCCCGGCTGAGCCGCATTTTGCAGGCGCTCTCGGAGAGGCCAAACATCGTCGCCAGTTCTTCATAGCTGTGCCCTTCGGCGTGTTTGAGGATCATCATCGCCCGGTCTTCTTCGTCGAGGATCTCCAGCATTCGCAACAGATCCAACCGCAGGCCCGACTCGGCCGGCGGATGGGCGGCGGCTTGCGTGGTGTCGCCCGCCGCCACGCGCTTCTCGCGTCGGCCGCGGGCCCGTCGCAGGGCGAGGCAGGTCCGCAGCGCGATGCCGTGCATCCAGGTCGAGTAGCGGCTCCGCCCTTCAAACCGCGCACGGTGCAGGAAGAGGCGCACGAAGACCTCCTGGGCCGCGTCTTGCGCGTCGTCGGCATTGCCCATCA
>JAIOQB010000253.1 GCA_021413585.1 Planctomycetia bacterium | reverse complement strand
TCCGTGATGCCGCGGCAATTGCGCAGCGGCTTCAGGTCGTCCTCGCCGACGTCTTGAGCACGCGATAGATCGATGCCAATCAAACGGCACGCGCCGCGCGGCAGTTGGGCCAGTCGTTCGACTTGTTGGACTGCGTCCCCGTTCTGGATCGACACAGCCCCGCCATGCTCCAGGGCCCAACGGGCGGCCAATCGCTGCGGATCAGGCTCGTTACCCAGCACCTTGCAGTTTGGGAGTGCCAGCCGCAGGTCTTCCAACCCGGCATCGGTGATGCCGCTGTCGATCAAGTTCAATTCGCGCAGCTTCTTGAGTTCGCGCAATTGCTCTACCGCGGCGTCGTCAATCTTGTCGCCGCTGAGCGAAAGCCATGTCAATTGGCCGAAGCCGCGGAGATTGGCCAGGTCGCCGTTGCCGATCCCGGCATGGGCCAGCCCCAGGTGCGTGAGCTTTGTCAGCAACAACAATTGCCGCAGGGCCACGCCGTTGATCGTGGTGCCAGAGAGATAGAGTTGCTTGAGCGTGCGGAGCCGGGCCAGCGACGGCGCGGCGGCCGCAGTGATTTTGGTTTGACTCAGATCGAGATCACGGAGCGACGTGCAGCCGGCCAATTGGTCCAGCCCGGCGTCAGTGACACTGGTTCCCGAAAGATTGAGCAATTCGAGTTGTGCCAACCCACGAAACTTGGCCAGGTCCGCGTCGGTCACCTGCGGCTTGCCCGCCAGCACCGCCTCGCGCACCACAAACGGCCCTTGCGGCAACAGGGCGGCATCGCTAATGTCGCGCAGCACTTCCCCCTCGGGTGTGGAGAGGGTCAAAGTTCCGCCGGTTTGCAGTACCCATTGCGCCGTGGCGCGTTCGCTGGTGGGATTGCGGTGAATCTCGCATTGCGGCAGGGCCTGGGCCAATTGCGTCAGCGTCGACTGCGGAATCTGCAGCGTCCCCAGGTCGAGCTTCTGCAATCCGGGCATCGTTCGTAGCGCCTGCAAGCCTTCGGCCGTGACGCTGGTGCCGTCCAATTTCAAGCGAGCCAGATGCCGCAAGGTGGCCACGAACTTCAGGTCGGCATCGCCCACGCCCGGGTTACCCGAGAGATCCGCCTCAACCACTTGAAATCGGCCAGAGGGCAAATCCACCGTACGGCGAATCTCCGCGTCGGCCTGCGCCCCAGCGGCAATACCGCCCAGCGGCTGCACGCGCACGCCGCCGCCCTTCTCTAGCAGCTTGCGAGCCACAACGCGTTCAGTGTCCGGGCCATCCCACACCACTTCAATGTTCGGACGAGCCGTAACGAGCTTGTCAAATCCGTCGGCCGTGATTTTCGATCCGCTGAGAACCAGATACTTCAAGTCGGTCAGTGAACGCAACGATTCGATGGCCGAATCATCAACGGGCGTGTTGGCCAGATAGACTTTTTCCAACCGCTTAAGCCCACCAAGCTCGCGCACACCGGTGGATGTGATCTTCGTGCCACTGAGGTTCAACTCCAATAGCGACGTCAATCGGGCCAATGGGGCGGCGCCGCGATCGCCAACACTGGTGCGCGACAGATCGAGTGACACCAGCGTGGCCGGGCCGGTGAGCGACGCCAGATCATCATCCGCCACCGTGGCTCCGGGGAGCAAGATCGATTGCAGTCCGGGCAGCTTTTCCAGCGAGCCCAACACGGCTCCGTCGACTGCCGCTCGATCCAACTTCACGCTGCGCACCTCAAACGGCGGCGCGGGCAAGTCGCCGCGGCGGCCGATCGACCGCGGGGCCAGGCCGTCGGACGTCGCCACCGTAACGCTGCCGCCCAGGTCGAAGACGCGATCCAGCGATTTGTCCTCTGGCCGCTCAGCAACGACCGGCGCGGCGGGATTTGGTCCGCTGGGATTAGGCACAGCGGGATTGGAAACCATCGGATTTGGATCATTCTTGTTACCCGCCACGGCCCGCTGGGGCTGCTGGCCGGCGTAGCGCATCGCGATGACGGCGGACAAGGCGCCTACGCCCAGGAATCCGGCAAAACCGGCGGCAATCCAGACGCGGCGGCGGGGCGGTTGCCCGGCGCCTGTGGTCGCAGGCGCGACCATCGTCATCGTCTGCGTTTCGGTCACCGTGGGGCGCTCGGTGATGCTGCCGCTATACATGCTCGGCGCCACATCCACCATTGCCAGCGCCCCTTTGAGCGGCGCGGGCAGATTCTTGCCGTCGGCCGTAACCTCCGCCAGGCACGGCTCCAGCAAACGAATCACTTCAACCATCGATTGCGGTCGATCCTGCGGACGCTTGGCCAGCATCAGCGCCAAGGCGGCGTCGATTCCGGGCGTCGATGCCGGACAAACGCTCGACAGCGGCGCGATGGTCTCCGTTTGATGCCACAACAGTTTTTGCGTCAGCGAACCTTCGGGCGAAAGCGGGCGCGCGGTGACCAGATAGTGCAGCGTGCAGCCCAGGCTATAAATATCCGCGCGGTGGTCGGCCCGCTTGGCATCGACCGCCTGCTCCGGCGCCATGTAGTCCACCGTGCCCATCACTCGGCCCGACTGAGTCAGCTCGGTCAGGTCCACACCCGCGGCGTCTTGTTCGGTATGCAAATGAGCCAATCCCATATCGAGAATCTTCAAGGTGCCATTCGGATCGACCAACAGATTGCCCGGCTTGATGTCGCGATGCACGACGCCCAGCTTGTGTGCGTGAGCCAACCCGCGAGCGGCTTGCAGGCAGAGTGCCAGGGCGTGCGCCAGTGGCAGCGGGCCATTCTGTTTGATGTAGCGCGACAAGTCTGGCCCGTCTACAAACTCCAGCACGAAGAAATGGACGCCGGCGGCTTCGTCCGCGTCGTAGGCGGCGGCAATGTTCGGGTGCTGGAGCCGGGCAGCCGCTTCGACTTCGCGATGGAAGCGAGCCACGGCATCGGGAGCTTTGGTCAGCGCCTCGGGAAGCACCTTGAGCGCGACCTCGCGCTTCATGCGTCGATGAAGCGCCTTGTAGACCACACCCATCCCGCCGGCGCCCAGCTTGTCCAGCAGCACATAATTGCCGAGCACCAACCCTTCGACTTTCCCCTCGCGGAGGCGATCGAGTTGGAAGCCGGTGATCCGTTTTCGTTCCAGCAGCGTTTGCGCCAGTTGATCGCCACTGCTGAGTTGCGTTTCGGGGGAGAAACTGGCGGAGACGATCGACTCCAACTCGTCTTGCGAGACCAGTCCGCTGCGCACCAGCCGGGCGGACATTTCCTCTACGGTTGTGGTACTCCCAATCGTCGCATCCTGACCGATCGGCGACGGAGCGTCAATCGTGGCCGCGTGGTGTGCGGGAGGGAGGTTTTGTGTTTCGGAGATGCTGTGGCGCTGCGAGTCGACGGCGGTGCGGCATGGGACGCAGGCCTGCAAATGAGCCTCGATGCGCGTCAACTCGTTGGGTGGCAGCGTATCGTTGACGACCGCGGCCAGATCGGCGGCGCTGAGGCACGTCGCCTCGCCAGCCACTTTAGATGTGCTCATAGTACCTCTCCTGTGCCGTTCGATTTTATCAGAATAGGGCGTGGGGCGGAAGAAATGCGCAAGGCGGGGATTTGCCGGCTTAGAGCTTGACCCAGCCAATGTAGATCATCCATTGGGCCAGCCAGGGATGGGTCCAGGGGTTCCAAATTGGGTAGCTGGCAGACAGGGCCGAGAAGCCCACCAGCACCACGGCCAGCAACCGGCGCCACGGCCGTCCATCGGTCCAATCGGCGGCAGGGAGCATGGCGGTCAGCCACAGAGGTACCAGCCAGAAGGCCCACCGCAGTCCGCTCGTCCCGCCGCCGTAATTGCGGTTCTCCGTCCCCTGCCCCAGATAGAATCCAATGCACACCACAGAAAGAATCGCGACGAAGGCCCCCAGGGCGAATAGCGACGGGCCTGATGTACCCGGCGCGTCCGATTCGCCACGTCGGCTGCGGAGCATCATGATGGTGCCGGCCAGGCTCAGCAGCCACAGCGGCGTGAGCGAGAAGATGCCGTGATGCCCGATCAAAGCATGAAACGCATACAAGCCGCGCGACGGCTCGCCACGATCGACCGGGGATCGCGCGGCCATGCTCTGCGGATCGCGCTTCCAGTAACTGGATTTTTCAACGCCACCGACTTTGTAGGTGTAGTTGTACCAATTGCCGGTTTCCCAATCCTTCCCTTCGGTCCGAAACGAATATGGCGGTTCGATATGCCCGTGCGAGATGTAGTTCGTCCCCAGCTCGGCTCCCAGCACGAGAACCGCTGCGGGCACGAAACCCAACAGGGCCGGGCGCTTGGCGCACAGGAACATACCCAGGCCCAACAGGGCACAAAACGACAGTGCCGGCAGCTCCGTCGCCGCGGCCAGCGCGGAGAAAAACCCGGCGGCGACGAAATAACGCATCTCGCGGCGGCCGTCGTACCAGATGCGCAGCCCCGCGTAGACCGCCGCCATGACGAAGAACGCCGCGTGCAGGTGGTTGTTCAGCGTCACAGCGAACGTAGTCAAAAACGTCCCGAACGCGGCGGATGCCACCACCAGGATCCGACCCCAGTCGGTCTTGCCATAGCGCTCGACGATGCCGGCGAGCAACCAGAAGTAAAACACCAGCGGCAAGACATTCACCAGCAGCAAGATGATACGCACCACCACGTGCGGCTGATCGCGCAGCGAGAGCCCGGTGGTGTGATAGATCACCCAATACGGACCGGCCAGCAGCACGGAGAGCAGCGGCGGCTTGCTGGAGTACAAGTGCGGATCGCCGTTCTTGTCACGGTGCTTGACCATGTCGATGGTGTCCCACACCCGGGCTTGTTTTGGGTCGGACACGATCTGGTCGATGGCGAAGGTGTGGTCTTCGACTAATGCGCGAATGGTGAGCCAGCGGCTGCGATCGTTGCTGCTGAGAAACGGTCGCTGGCTGCTCAGCTGATCTTGAAGTTCATTGCGGCGAGCGCGGACTGCCGCGGTAAGCTGCTCACCGGTGACTCCCTTCGATTCCTGCTCGCGGCGATATTTTTCCAGCGGCGCCTGGATTTTTCCTGCATCGTAAGCCAGCCGGTCAATCGAATTGACGGCCAGAATGCGCCCTGTGGCTTGGCCGATTGCGATGGCAGCCAGCAGCAGATAGACGCCTTGCCGCAAGCGACGCGTGGCGGCGGCCGGATCGATCCCAGAGGGCGACTGGCTCATGTAGGCCCTTTTTAGTGGTGGCCTGGCAGGGCGGCGTCGCCGTGCTGGCCCGGAGTCTCGCTGGCCAACTCGCCGGCCGGAATCAGTTTGTGCGGGGCCGGCGCGGCGGTTTGCTCGAGGATCGAATAATTCTCGACGTTCCGCCCCACGATGTATGTGATCAATTCTGCCAGGAAGCCGATCGAGATCAATTGGACTCCCAATAGAATCGCTGCCAGGCAGTAATACACCAGGGCCGTGTTGTGAATCTCCAGTGGATGCTCCGCCTGGAACAACCGGGTGAGCACCCACATCATCGCCAGGTAGCCCATTCCCAACGTGCCGAACACGAACGACACCAGCCCAGCGCTACCCAAAAGATGCTGCGGCCGTTGGTCAAAGCCGGTTAGAAACAATACCGTCATCAAGTCGAGCAAGCCTTTGAGAAACCGCCACACGCCGTATTTGCTTTTTCCGTGGATGCGCGGCCGATGTTCGATCGAGATCTCCCCCACGCGAAACCCGCGGGCGGCAGCCAGCACCGGCACAAAGCGGTGCATCTCGCCGTAGAGCCGCAGTTCGGCCAGCGCTTCGCGACGGTAGCATTTCATGCCGCAATTGTGGTCGTGCAAGGTCACGCCAGTGCTGCGGCTGGCAAGCCAGTTGAACACGCGAGAGGGGTAAACCTTGTGCCACGGATCGTGGCGAACCTGCTTCCAGCCGCTAATGACGTCGTACCCTTCGTCGAGCTTGGCCAGAAAGCGAGGAATGCCGGCCGGGTCATCCTGCAAATCGGCGTCGAGCGTCATCACCAGGTCGCCGCGGGCGGCACGGAAGCCGGCGCTGAGCGCGGCCGCCTTGCCGAAGTTTCGCCGCATGCGGATGCCATGAACCCTGGGGTCGCCCGCCGCCAATTGTCGGATGACGCTCCAGGTGGCGTCGCGCGAGCCGTCGTCGACGAAGATAATTTCCAAATCGTAATGATGGTCGGCCGCGACCGCCGAGAGTTCGCGGTGCAACTCCGCGAGGCTCTCGGCCTCGTCAAAAGCGGGGATCACGATGGAGATCATGGGTTTTGCGCGACGCAAAAGGAGGGAGGGGGACGCGACGCGGCGGGTGGGACGTAGGGCGGGTTCCAGGGGCCTCTGGTTCGGCGTAAGGAGGCCGGCACATCGCTGGGGAAGCGTGGCAGCCTGATCCTCGAATTGGGCTCCTTGATTTCAAGGGATGCCCTCCGACTTGGGAGGGGATCGGTGGGACAAGGTTAGCCTACTTGGCTGGCGGCAAATCGTCAACCGCAGACCCCCTGCTAGAATGCATGCCATGGACGAGAACCCCTACCAGACATCGGAGAGTGAGGAGCCTACCAAGCAGCCTCCTCGCCCCCAAAGAACGACCATTTGGAAAGCTGCTTTAATTGCCATCGTTGTTGTGTTAGCTCTTCTCTTCATCATCTCCCTGTTGTTGCCACCCATTAATGCTCGCCGTTAGTGGCGATATTGCGCCCTCTACTTGCTCGGGTTCGGCCAGCAAAACATTAACAGGACACTACCACCGCAGGAGTAGTGCTTGAACCCTTGCTTCCTGATTGCCGGTTGGGCCTCTCGGCCTGTTCGCCGTCTGCTAGAATGCCGACGCGTCGCCTGCCAGCGGCGCTTGATTGGCCAACTTGGCCAAATCCATTCTCCCACGATCAATTCTGTACTTGAGTGACCAGCACCCCTCGCGAGCAATTCATCATGAGAAATGCCGTCACGTGGCTTTGGAAGCAGGGAGTGGTGTCGACCTTCATGGCAGGGCTGTTTGTGATTCTGCCGCTGGCCCTGACGATGGCGATCATCGGTTGGTTCGGCAGCATCCTGGTAGGCTGGGTCGGGCCAGACAGTCTGGTCGGCCGCACGTTGGAGTCGGCAGGTCTGAGCATCTTGCGCACCGAGAAGAGTCATGCCATCGCCACAGTGATCGGCTGGGCCTTGGTACTCGTGGGCATTTGGACGGTCGGGCTGTTTGTCAAATCGTCCGCGCGGCAGCGCGTGGTGGAAACTTTCAACGGCTGGATCGATCGCATTCCAGTTTTCAATTCGATCTATCGCACGGTCTCGCAAGTGGTCGGTATGATGAAGAAGGACGACTCCAGCGCCATGAAGGCCATGAGCGTGGTGTTCTGTCAGTTCGGCCAGGCGCACGGCGGCGGATTCTTGGCGCTCTTGGCCTCGCCGCAGAAGTACCAATTTGCAGGACAAGAGTGCGTGGCGGTGTATATCCCCACCTCGCCCCTGCCGATGTCGGGGGGCATTGTGTTTGTGCCGTTTGAGAAGGTGCAGCACCTGGAAATGTCGGTCGATGACCTGATGCAGATTTATTTCTCGCTGGGGATGATGTCTCCCAAGGTGGTGCCGGCGCAATATCTGGCGGTGTAATGCGGTGCCTGAGTGGCCTATTACGCGGGATCTGGGGCGTTGCACCAGTCACTCACGGCGCTTGATAGCACCTCAATGCTCTTTACCCATTTCGATAGCAAGGGTACCATCGTTCGCCCCCGCTCGTGCTTGACCATCGCGTGGGTTCCACCGTCGCACGGAGGCGATTTCAATGCATGCATTGCTGGCACTGGCCATCGGAAGCGCTATGCTGGGGACCGACGTCGGTTGGCAACCGGCCGAAGACGGCGGGCTGGAATACATCATCCAGATCGAGCCGGAGACGCTGGCCCGACTCAAAACGGGCGATCAGCTTTCGGCCGCCATTCGACCGGTGCTGCAGGATGTGCGCCGCTATCGCGTGGTGATTGGCACAGGTCCGCTGCCGCATATTGCCCTGCCCGATTCGCCCGCCACGCAACCGGCACAGCCAGTCACCCCTGCGTTGCCAAGACGAGGATCGTCCTGGAAACGCTCTCGAAAATCGATTCCGTCAAACCTCGCGATCGATTCACCGAAGTGCCGTCGATTGGCCGAGGCTGGTCCGAGCCGGCAAGCAAAGAATCGAAAGTCTCAAACCCACTCGTCCCTTCCACGGCCCACACGGCCAGCGCTTTGCGGGACGAATTGGCAGGGGATCGCTACAAAACCGGTCCGCCACGATACGATGCGCTGCCCAAGGTGGCGATGAATCCACCCAGTTTCGCCAATACCCCGCCTGGCCGGGGACTTCCGGCCCCCTCTGTCACGTTGACGCAGCCCTGGCATGGTGAAGGCAAACGCAACATGGAGCGTCCGGCCAGCCTGCCCGTCGATCGCACAACTTTGGCCGCGAATACGGATCGCTATGGCATGCCTGTTGATCGATACGGCAGCATGTTGCCGGCAGCCGAGACCAGACGGCCCGCAATCGCTCCCGCACCACCAGTCGCTCCGCCAAGCACTCCGCCCAGCAAAAGCGATCTGTTCGATCGGGACTTGCTGAATCGCGAATTTTCCAACACCAGACCGGGCCAGGCCAGTGTGAAGCAGGTTGCCGACAGGCCGGTTCTAAAGCCACAATCGGCGCAAGTCCCGGGCACGCTCACCCGCGATCCGTCGGTGCGTCCTGTGTTCGCCGAGAGGATGGACGAGGTTCGGCCGGCGGTTCAAGCCAATCTGGGAGCAACGTCAGCCGCTGCCAGCAAGGAAGCGGCGGAGCCCGCTCGTCCTTGGTTTGCCTTGACGATCACCCTGCTGGCGTTGTTCGCGTCGCTCGGCGGCAACGTCTTCCTCGGTTGGGTAGCTCACGACTCACGCAAGTCGTACCGGCGTCAGTTGGAAGACGCTCGCTGAGAGGATTAACTCCTCTCAATTTCCATAGCTGCTTAGCGCGCTGGCGCTAAAGCCCTGTTTCCGCGAGTCGAACTACGGATACAAAGAAACGAGTCATTCGCGCGTGATGGAATCTCAGGTCCTGTAGGGCCCCTTGAAAATAGCCCAGCGATTCATCGCTGAGTTCGAGATCCACCTCAATGCCAGTGCGTCCCGTTAGGGACGCTTGAACATTCGCGGTGAACGACCGCGGACTCGTAGAGACGGCACTAGCACGTTTAACACATACCGGAGCGAGCCGCTCGCCAAGGCCCCGGAAACTGCCAGCCCATTCACGCCGCCTCCGCCTCGTCCTCAAAATCTTCGATTCTATATTCTTTCAACTCGAATCGCTCGGCATGGAAGTCTGAGTCGTCGGCCTCGTAGGCAGCGTCCGAGCCGTCTTCGTACAGACTGTATTCAATCCGTTCGATCTCACGGTCGTGCGCTCCGTGATCCTCAACGGCCAGCGGATACGATTCGGTCAAATGGCCTTCAACTGCATGATCTTCAACGCCATAGTCTCCGGCGTATTCATCGACTAAGCCGAGCGCCTCGTGCCGATCTGTGTATGTATCCCTACTCTTCCACCGATGCACGGTGCCATACGCGTCCTCGGCTTCAGCGGCCGCCGCGGCGCCATGATGGTCGGATGACACCTCGTACCATTCGCCATCCGAGCGAGGCGTGACTTCGCCAAATTCGATGCGGTAGAACTCGTCGGTTTCACTGTACGGCCGATACAGCCAGCGCGACTTCGCGGCGGGTTCGACTAACCGGGACGCCGGTTTGGCCGGGATGATTTTCTCAACTCGCTCTGGTTTCGCCGGCACTGCCTTGGCCGCGAACACTTTAACGCGCGTCTCCTCGGGCGTGGGTATCACCGGCGGGGCCACATGCTCGATGGCCGGCGCGACGACTTCGCGGCGCGGGCGGCGTACGCGCCGTTCGGGCTTGGGTTGTTCCACCGTTTCCACCGCCGGCAACGGTTGCGGCTCCGCGATCTCAAGCATGGGGGGCGCGGTGAAGGCCGCATCGCGTCCTGGCAGCGTGCGCAACTCCACCTTGGCGGTCTTGAAAGCGCGGGCAATGTGCTCGTGACACGTAAACAAGAAGAGTTGGTGACCCTCGCGAGCGAAGTCCCGCAACACGCGGATGGCGGACTTAGTTCGCTCCATGTCGAAATTGACCAGCACGTCATCCAGCACCAGCGGCAATGAGATTCCGCGGCGGGCAAACCCGGCGACCAGCGCCAGACGCAGGCTCAGGAACAATTGCTCGCGTGTCCCTTCGCTCAGCACCTCGGGGCGCAGCGATTCGCCCGCGACGTTGTCCACCTTAAGCGTCCGGTGCCCCAGCGGCGTCCAAATGCGACAGTATTGTCCATTAGTGAGTTGACTGAGATATCCCGACGCTTCCTGCAGCGTCGCGGGCTGGCGTTCGCGCTCAAACTCGATGCGAATATCGTCCAGCACCACGCCCGTGATGGCCAATTCCTGCCAGCGGGCCACCGCGTCGCGCAATTGCCGTTCAACGGAAGCCAAATCAAGCTGCAGCTCGGCTGCGCTGCGGTCGGCAATCAGCAACTTGATCTGCTCCTCGAGCCGGCCTCGCTCGACGTGCAGCGATTGCATCCGCGACGTCGCGGCGGATGCCCGCTCTTTCGCGTCGTGCAGTCGTTGCTCGAGGGTCGCCAACGTCTGGCCGGCGAAGAGTTCGCTCAACCAATGCTCCCAGTTCAAGTCGAAGACGTGCCGGTCGTCGGCCAGTCCACGAGCTGTCGTGGAGAGTTCCGCGGCCAGCGACTCCCGCTGCCGTGAAATGACTTCAAACCGGGCCTGACTCAACGCCAATCGACGCAGTTCTTCTTGAGAGTCAACGCCCGCCGCCACGAGCAACGCCCGGCGGCGGCGGCGCAAGCGAATCACGCGGCGACCGCAACGCACGGCGGCAGCGCGAGCCTGCCGGGCAGCCTCGTGCAGTTCATCGCGACGACGAACCAGTTCTTCCTGCTCGGTCAGCAGGACGGCCAATCGATCGACGATGGCCAAGGTCGACAATCCCTGAATATTGATTTTTGCATCGGTCGCCAGTTGCACCGCTCGCTGTGCGGTGGCGGCCAACTCGCGGCGGCGTTGCTCCGCCACGTCGCGTTGGGATACAACTTTTTGCTCCACCGCGTCCAACTCCGTTCCCGACGCCGTCAGATGGCGGACTTGCTGCGGCGTGAGTTCCAACGGCAGGCCGGCTGCTCGCAGGGCTTTTTGCCAGGTGCGGCGTGCGGTCCGATACTTTTCTTTCAAGTCAACGGCACGGGTGACGGCCGATTGGGCCTCGCGGGCCGCCTGTTGCCGCCTGGCGTCGAGCGGCAGGGTATCTTCCAGTGCCGCCAGT
This sequence comes from Planctomycetia bacterium, assembly GCA_021413585.1. Lineage (GTDB taxonomy): Bacteria > Planctomycetota > Planctomycetia > Pirellulales > UBA7805 > JAIOPX01. The sequence continues at coordinate 19,208 of JAIOQB010000253.1, read as the reverse complement.
TCGGCCTCCGTCGACTGCAAGCGGCTGGTCAGCGGTCCACCGCCGCGCGGCAGCTTTCGATCGAGTTCGGCCTGCTCTTCTTCCGCGTCCTTCTGCTGCTGAGCCAACAGTTCAAGCTGACTTTCGCAATCCTCGAGCTTTTGGGCAGCCGTGCGTTCCAGCCAGAATTTGGCCGCCGCTGCTCCCCCGGTGCCGATGGCGCCTAAAATCGCCAGTCCCCAGCCGAACTTCCCCACAATGCTCGCGGGCATGAACAAACCGACCAGGACGAGCAGCGTGCCAACGACAAACACTCCGCCCAAGCCAATCAACACCGAGAACGGCAGCAACTGCCGTTCGAGCAACTGCTGGCTTTCCTCTTCGAGTTCCGTTTGCTCTCTGCGGGCTTGCATTCGCCGCTCTTCAAGCTGCATCCGGCGCCGCAATTGACCGGCCAGCGCGCCCCGTTCTTCCATGGCGGCCGACAGATCTTTGGCACCGAGGGTATTCGAGCGACCCGCCAATTCCTTTTCCGCCGTTTTATGTTCTGCTTCCGCTGCGGCGACGGCTTCCCGCGCTTCGCGCATCTGTGCCCTGGCAGACATTAGTTCGCGGGCCGGCCCGCGCAGCGACTTGAACTCGCGACGGGGCGATCCCTGCCGTGCCGTGGCGTCGGAGCCAAATCCCAGCCGGCCCCGCAGTCCGGAACCCTTCGCCATCAGTTCCTGTTCTTCCGCTTCGGCGGCGGCGATTTGCGAAACCAACGACAGTATCCACTCTCGCTGCGAAACCAACGCTTCGATGCGAGCACTCTGCCGCCACAGACCCTCGTTGACGGCCAGCGCCTGCGCCTGATCGCGCACTCCGCGATGCCGATTCTGCTCGGCAACTCGCTTTTCCTGCCAGGCGGTGATCCGGCTATTCAAAAGATCCAGCCGTTCGATCGCGCGGTCAGGAATTTCATGGGACGGAGTCAGCGCGGCCCATTGAACGTTTAGCTCCGACCATTGCAGCCACTTATCGCGCATGCCTAGGGCCAGTTCCGCGTTGCGAGCCTCTTGTTCCGCGGCGTCATGTTGCCGTTCAGCCGTGACTACTGATTGTTCCAATCCAGCAACGTCGGCCGTGAGGCGAGCGTAGCGGGCCAGCGAACCACGGACCGCTTCGATGGCCGTATTTAGTCTGGTGCGCTCGGCGAGCAGCCGGCTGATTGCCGTGGGCCGGCCGTCCGGGGCGAGCAGCCGTTCTCGCGATGCAACCAATGCCCGCTCGACGTCGGCCAGCGAGACGCGGTCCAGCCCAGTGGTCAGTTCGTAGAGATGTTCCGCGGCGTCGGTGTCGCTGAGCGTGCCAAGCTCCTGCATTTCGCGCAGGCCGCAGGCGTAAACATTGTTGTAGATCGCTTCGTCGACTCCCGCCAAAAGCGCGTTCAGCGCCGACTCCCCCTGCTGCATGCCGTCCGGCGTGGTCACAACCACCTCACCGGTGGCACGGCCGCGATCGGCCCGGCGGGCGACTTCAAATCGACCTCGGGCATTCTCGACCGTCAGGGTGCCGCCGGGAACGCCGCCGCGGACCGGCGGCAGGTAGCGTTCGCGGCGCTGCGGCGAAAAGCCATACAGCAGCGAGCGGACAAATTGCATGAGCGTGGTCTTGCCCGCTTCGTTTGGCCCATAAAACACCGTGGCCTGGCCGGAGAGCCCGTCGATGTCGAGGTCTCGCCACACGCCAAAGCCGTCCACTTTGATTCTGGAAATCTTCATGCGTTTTGGTCTCCGGCCACTCGGGCTGCGTGGCGTTGGTATCGTGGCGGTAGCAGGTCGGCAGGTACTGGGGCTGGCAAACTCAGGAAATCACCGCGGCAGCTTCTTCGCCGCGTAGTAGTTCCGCGCCTAAATGCTTGACGCGATGCAGAACGTGGCGGCGGTTGTCGGCATCGTCCAATTGCACCAGCGACGCAATGCTGCCGGCGACTTGGGCTTCGCTCAACACGCGACTCAGCTCAATCGGCTGCGTATGCTGCTTGTCGAGTTGATCGACGCGGCGCAGGAATTCGCCCAAGATTGTATCCTCGTTTTGCCATTGGGCAGCCGGAGCGACGGACGGCTCGGCGACGATCTCGACTGACCAGCAGGGGACTTCGCCATGCCCAAATTCCTCGCGCAGGCCGGCTAACAGATCGGCGTCGAGGCCGCCATGCCGCAGAGTTCCCAGCAGCGGCCCGTTGCCGCTCAGTGTCCAGGTCACCAGCCACACGGCGTGCGGGTCGGTTGACCGCAGCACGGTCAGACGGCCACTCAGTTGCTCCTCCAGGTCGCTACGGCGAGTTTCCGGCCCGAATTCAAGATGCTCGTTCCGCCAGCGCACCGTGTCTGTCTCGATAAAGGCAGGACGAACGTGATGATCGTCCACATGCACGACCAGGCAACCATGCGGCCCCACTTCGGCCGGCTGTCTCCCTTGCGGACTGCCACAGTAACAGGCCAGCGGTGAATTGTGATCGAGAAAACGCCTTTCATGCTCGCCACCGAGTGCCCAGTAGTGGATTCCCGCCGTGTGCAGCATTTCCGGTTCAACAGCCCCATGGGCCACGCCAATGGTAAACAGCCCAACATGCTGGCCGGCAAATTCATATCCAGGCAAGTGGCCCGTTGCCTGTCGGCTGACGCCAATCAGCCGGGCCAGCGGTTCATCCCGTCGCTGGTGCATGACGTCAGATGTGCGGCCACGCGAAAGCAAATGTACATTGGGCGGAAGCGTGCCAGCCGACGGCCAACTTTCAACCGAATCCACCCGGCCGGTGGCCCAATAGACCGGAATGTCGCGCGCGTGCAGCCGTTCAAACTGGCCGAGCAAAAACGCCACGCCGCGCGGGCCGGCGTCGAACGGGCTCAACACGTCGCCGGCCAGGACCAGGAATTCGGCCTCCTCCGCCAGCACGGTGTCGAACACTCGGCGGGCTGCGGAGAGCGGGGCTTCGATGAAGGTGTCGCGCAAGTGCGGAGGCACTTCCGCCACGCCGAACAGCGGCAACTCCAAATGGAGATCGCTGGCATGAACAAATCGAAACGGCCAGCCAGACATGGGCGCCTCCTTGCGCACAGCATCAGCGAATAATATGAACCCGCGCGGACAGCTTTAGCTGAGTTTCGCAGCCATTGAATCCACGGCGCAAAAACGCCGTGCCGTCATCGCAGGCAATGAAGTCAATGGAAAAGTGTACTCGAACTGGCGAACTGGCTCCATGCGGATTTGCCGCCGCCTGGATTTCCGTCGCCGAAGAGCGGAAACGAGCGGGCTCTCACCCCACCAGAATCACCGCACCAGAATATCGAACAGGTCCGTGTGTGCGTCGGTCCAGGGAAGCGGCGCCTGCTGGCACTTTTCCTTGGCATAGGGCGCCAGCATTGCCAGCACTTGCTTGTTGCGCGTCAGGACCATCCAATTAGATGGAAACGAGCCGCGCTCCGGATCCCCCTTGGTCTGGATCTGCACCACGTCGAGACCCAATTGCTGCGCCCCTGCTAGCACCACCGGCCGCAGGTCGAGATATTTGTTCGTGATGTGGATGGCGATCGTGCCGTCGATCCCGTCGTGAGATTGGCTGGCCAGGTGCCGGCGATAAATCTCAAACGCCTCGTGGGTTAGCAGATGCGTGGGAATCGCATCGCCGCTAAACGCGTCCAGCGCCAAAACCTGAAATCGCTGCGCAGGCTCGCGCTCCAGCGACAAGCGGCCATCGCCGAGCACCACATCCGCTTGGCCGCGGCAATCCTTTAGATAGTGAAAGAACCGATCGTCGTTGGCAAACTTCACGACCGCCGGATTGATCTCGTAGAATCGGAACTTGGACCCCGGTTCGGCGTAGGCCGCCAGGGTGCCGATCCCCAGCCCGATCGTCCCCACGCGAAGATCGTGCGGGCACTTCTTCGCATAGAAGTCCACCACGCGCCCCACGCCTGAGTCGCGGCTGTAGTACGTCGTCGGCTCATGGCGCATCTTGGGCGACGTTAATTGCAAGCCATGCAGGATGCTGCCATTGAACATCGCATAGACATGCTTGTCGGGATCCTCAGGGCTTCCTTCGCGAACGGAAGCCGTTCCATAAAAATTGCGTGCCGCCGCCACCGATGTGATCCGGCTGGCGTTGAGAAACCCAAACTCGTCGTGCATGCCCACCATAGCCGCCAGCAAGGCGGGCATGAGGACAATCGGCGCGGCCATTTGAACGGAGACCGCCCGGCCCCCCTTTGAATCGGCCATTGGCACAGGGCGCGCCATCCCCGCCAACAACATCATGGCCATCGAGTAGCCAATCACCAAACCCAGATCCCATTCAAAGAATGTTACGAAAATATGCGGCGCGATGAGACTGACGAACAGCCCTCCCAGGGCGCCGCCGGCGGAGATCATCAGGTAATACCCCGTCAGATGCCGGGGAGCAGGACGCAAGCGGGCCAACTCGCCGTGGCACAACATGCAGACGAAGAACAATGCCAGAAAATGAATCGCCAATCCCGCTTGAAAGCCCACCTTGAATTCCAAAGGACCGGCGCTGGCGTTGCCACTTAACCAGGATCCGTAGTACGCAGTGACGGCCTGCAACGGCTTGCCCAGCGTGCCGATGTTCTCGACTCTAATTTTTTCCATCCCCTGGCTTTGGATCACTCCCACGGCATAGATGCTCAGCAACGCGCCGGCGGCACACCAACCGCGGCGGTACCAGCGTGGGTGATCGAAGGCGATGACGAACGACAGCAGATACACGCTCAGCGGCACGACCCACAGGAATGGAATCACCGCCACGTCCTGGCAGACGTGATTCGTCGTGGCCAACAGCATGAACGAGCCAAAGGCGGGAAGCGCGAGCCACAGCAAGCGTCGCGATTTCGTGGGCGTCGACTCAGGCTCGGCCGCCGCCACGCGACTTGAATCGCCAGATTCCTGCGATCCGTCCGTCGATGCAACACCGACGCTCTCGTGCCGTTGTCGCCACAATCGACTGGCGGCAAATCCGCACAGCACGACGAACGCCGCGTATCCCCAAAACCAGTACGTCGCCTGTTGATGCAGTTCAAACCGGGGCTCAAACCAGAACGGATAGCTCAACAGTGCTACCAGCGATCCAAAGTTCGACAACGCATAGAGTCGGTACGGACTGCGGTCGGGAAACGTACGGCTGAACCAAGCCTGCATTAAAGGCCCTGTCGTGGCCAACACGAAATACGGAAGCCCCACGCACGCGCCGAGCAACATCAAGATCCGCCACGTCGGATCGCCGCCACTCTCGGGCTTCCACGCAGACGACGGCTCAAATCGCGCCAACACCAGCGCGCCCACCAGCAATGCAAGATGGGCAATCCCCTGCCACCGCGGCGCAACCCAACGGCTCGACAGATGGGCATAAGCATAACCGGCAAATAGCACCGTCTGAAAAAACAACATGCAGGTGGTCCAGACGGCCGGACTGCCGCCAAACCACGGCAGGATGAACTTGCTGATCAGCGGTTGAATCTGAAACAGCAGGAAGGCGCTGACCAGCACCGTGGCCGCGTAATTCAACATCAACCAACGGCGCGCGCGAGAATCGACCATGCCCGTATATTCCACGAAGTTGGTGCAGAATGGGTCCGCACAAACTTAGGCCCGGCACAGGCGTGAGCAACGCAAAACGCGGTGCGCCCCAGCGCGGCGCATCGCATAATGTCCATACGACCGGCGCGACCGCGCCTGGCAGACCGTCGAGAAGAAATTCCGCCGAAATACGAGGACGCTAAAGCATCCTGAGATACCGCACCGCCTGAGCGATTTCCGCCGCCGGATCCGTCGCGCCAGGTCGAGCAACGGAAATCACCCCGCGATAGTCGTATTCCTCCAGCGCACCCAGCAGCGCCGGATAATCGACATCGCCGCGGCCCAATTCCATTTCCTGGCCGCGGAGGTTGGCCCGATCCGGCGCGGCATCGGTGGCGTAGACGTGGGCAATGACAGGGCCTAGTGTTTTCAAGGCCTCTTCAATCGAAAACCCATTGGCCAGCAGCTTGCCCGGATCGAGCGAGGCGGCCAGCGTCCCCTCGGGCAACGCGGCAAACAGCCCGGCCAATTGCGGACCCGATTCGGTTCCCAACTCGGCTGCAAAACGCACGCCGTTGCGAAGCGCATAATTCCCCAGATCGGTCAACACCTCGACCAGCATGCCCCACGCCGGGGCGACCTGGTCCTCGGGAATCTTACCGATGTGATTGACGACCACTTGCGCCCCGAGCCGGGCCGCCAGCTCCATCGCCTCGCGAGTCGCGGAAACACGGCGATCCAGGTTTTCGCTCGTATCGTAACCATGTCGAGTGCGAAATGAGATGGCGGCGACTTGCAGGTTCAAATCGGAGAGCATTTTGCGAAACTGGCGGGCGCCGGACTGGCTGAGTTCGCCGGGCCGCAACTCATTGCGGGCGTCGATCTCCAATGCATCGGCCCCCAGCGAGGCCGCGGTGCTGACCGACTGCCGTAGCGTTTGACGCAGGCTGGCCGTTGCCACCGCGATTTTCAGTCTGATCACGTGCCGGACCTGCGGGTTTCGAGGGGGAACATAAATGGGTTGCAGCGACCAGTTTGCAGCGTCGATGCCACTGTGAGGTGTTGCACACCCGCATAGGCACCGCTCGCCAGTCGCCAGCGAGTTGCGCAAAATGATTGTAGCTGTCGTGCGACGAATACCCAACGGTGCTATTTCTACTGGTTTTTCCGAATGACGACCGTATCCACCGTCACATCATTTCTGGATCTGCTCTGTCCGCCGCCACTGGCTGAGACATGGGACAATGTAGGGCTGCTCGTCGGCGACCTGGCGTCCGAAGTGCGCCGCGTGATGACGTGCCTGACCGTGACGGCCGAAAGCGTGGACGAAGCGATCCGCCAGCGGGCCGAGTTGATCGTGAGCCACCACCCTGTGTTGTTTCAGCCGATCAATCGCCTGACGACTGCAACCGCTGAGGGAACCAACCTGCTGCGACTGATTGCCGCCGGCGCGGCCATATACAGTCCGCACACGGCGTTTGACTCGGCCGCGGACGGAATCAATCAGCGCTTGGCGACGGGGCTGGGGTTGAGTGAGATAGTCCCCCTGCTGTCACGCGAAACCGACCCGCCGGGAACCGGTGGTGGGCGTTGTGGCATGTTGGCATCCGGATCCACGTTGACTACCTTAGCGGAACGGGCCAAGACGTTTTTGAACATTCCTCGCGCGCAAATTGTTGGGCCGCCAGATCGGGCAATCGGCCGCGTCGGCGTGGCGTGCGGCAGCGCGGGGGATTTTCTCGCCCAGGCCCGGGCGATGGGTTGTGATTGCCTGGTGACCGGCGAGACTCGATTCCATACCTGCCTGGAGGCCGAGGCGACGGGCGTTGCCTTGCTGCTCATCGGCCACTATGCCAGTGAGCGGTTCGCCGTGGAGCATTTGGCCGGCGTCATTCAGAAAGAGTTTTCCACGTTGTCCGTGTGGGCCAGCAGAGACGAGCGTGACCCGCTCGATTGGATTTAACAACCCATCCTCGATCTTCGACGAATGTGTCCCGCAAACTTCGCTACAGCCGATCACTTCGCATTGCCACCACCGAGGGGATTCCTCCCGTCAAGTTAAACGAATTTAAAAAGGGCCCGAATCGCCACTTCACTCGCTCCCCCGGCAGCATAAAATAGCATGACCCTGCCGGACCAGCAGGGTGGACGGTAAGGATGCCGTGTTGAATTGACCGCATCTCCAACGGCGTTACTCAAACTGCATCGGACTGTCACCCATGTCTCACCGTTTCCTAACCGCATTGCCGGTATACAACGAGGCGTCGCATGTCTGCGACGTGCTGAACCAAGTGGCCCAGCACAGCCCCAATGTGCTGGTGGTGGACGACGGCTCCAGCGATGGCACGGCTGAGTTGCTGCGCAAGCGAACCGACATTGCCGTGGTGACGCATCCCGAGAACCGCGGTTATGGCGCGGCACTGCTTAGTGCGTTTCAATACGCAATTGACAACGGCTTCGACACGCTCATCACCATCGACTGCGATGGCCAGCACCAGCCGCAGCGGATTCCCCTGTTTGTCGAAGCGGCCCAGAGTCTGGCCCCCGACGGACGGCCCGTGGATATTGTCTCCGGCAGCCGCTACCTGGCCCAGTTTGATGGAGACACACCCCCGCCCGTGGAGCGCCGCAGCATCAACGTGCAGGTTACCGCGGAGATCAATCGCCGGCTGGGTTTGAAGTTGACCGACGCTTTCTGCGGCTTTAAGGCCTATCGCGTGCTGTCGCTGCCAGGATTGGTGGACAACATTCACGAGCCGGGCTACGCCATGCCGCTGGAGGTTTGGGTCCAGGCGGCGCGGCTAGGGTTGGTCGTGGTCGAGCTGCCGGTGCCGCTGATCTACCTCGAAGAGAAGCGATCGTTCGGAGGCGCCCTGGACGACGGCCGCACCCGGCTGGAATACTATCACCTGGTGCTCGATCGCAGCGTGGCGGCGATCGAGGAGCAATCTGGCTGCATCGGGGCCGGCACGCTCTGCGTCAAAGGCCGCCGATGAGCCTGGCCAGCGAAATGTTGCACTATCGGCGGCTTGCGGCGCCTCGGCAGGACCGTAGCGTTCTGGTTCAGCCCCCTTTTGGGGAACTGGGTTCGCTGCTGGCTGGTAATATCGCCCGCGGCAAGTCGTCGGCCATCGATCTGCAAGGCCGCACTCTGGCCGACCTGGCGTCCGCAGCGCGAAAGCTGTTGCTCTCCGACGCCCAGGATTACACGCGGCAATATCTCGATCCGGCTCCGCTGCCGGCCGACGCCGCTTCGGCCCCGTTTATTCTGGCCGGCCACCAGCCGCAACTATTTCATCCGGGCGTGTGGTGCAAGAACTTTGCGCTGAGCTTATTGGCCCAGCGACACCAGGCCGTGGCGATCAATCTGCTGGTGGACTCTGACGCCGTAAAGAAAACCTCGTCGCGCGTTCCCAGCGGAAACATCGTGCAACCGGCACTGCTGGACGTGCCGTTCGATGTGATGCCAGAGGCCAATACCCCGTACGAAGAGCGCAAGATCCTCGATTGGCCAACATTTGAAACCTTCGGCAGCCGGGCCGCCGCGGAGATTGCGCCGCTGATCCCCGACACGCTGCTCAATTCCTACTGGCCGCGGGCAATCGCCCGAGGCCGGGCCACGGGCAATCTAGGCCTGGCGCTGGCCCAATCGCGCCACCAGATCGAGCGCGAATGGGGAATGAACACGCTGGAGTTGCCGCAGAGCCATTGCTGCCAAGGGGTGCCCTATTACCACTTCGTCGCGCATCTGCTGGCCAACTTGCCGCGCCTATGGGATGTGTACAACGCCTCGGTCCGCGAGTTTCGACACGTCAACCGCATTCGCAGCGCTGCGCACCCAGTGCCGGATCTGGCGATAGAGGGAGACTGGCTCGAAGCGCCGTTTTGGGTGTGGTCTGGCGCAAACCCTCGCCGCAGGCGGTTATTCGTTCGCGCCGCCGGAGAAGGCCTGGAACTGACCGACCGCCATGGGTGGTCGGCCGCGCTGAGTGCCCATGCTGATGGCGAACTGGCCGTCGCCGTCGAGCAACTCGACCTCCTCGCGCGCGGTGGGCTGCGGCTGCGAACCCGGGCACTGCTGACCACGATGTACGCTCGGCTGTTGCTCAGCGACCTGTTCATCCACGGCATCGGCGGCAGCAAGTACGACGAGCTGACGGATCAACTGATCCACCGGTTTTTTGACCTCGAACCGGCCGGGTATGCCACGATCTCCGCCACGCTGAAGCTTCCGCTGCCGCTCCCCACGGTCGAAGCGGAATCACTCAGCCAACTCGATCACGAAATTCGCGAATTGGATTACCACCCAGAAACGTATCTGCCCTTTGATGAAAATGGTCGCGGTTCGGCGGATGCCGGCGCATCATCGCTGGTCGAGCAAAAGCGCCGCTGGATTACCACGCCCCCCGGTCCGGACAATGTGCGTCAGCGTTATTTGGAAATACGCCGGCTCAACGCCGCGTTGCGCCCCTGGGTCGCTCCGGTGGCGGAAGAATTGACCCGTCGCCGTACGCAGCTTGGCAGTGCGGCCCGCGTGGCGGCGATTCTGGGTTCGCGGGAATATGATTTCTGCCTGTTCCCCACCTCGCTGCTGCGCGACTTTCTTTGTCGCGACATGCCCGCTCAGCTCGATGCCTAGTGCCGCTCGACGCACCGATTGACGCCGGGGCCGCCGCTTTTCACTGCATTCCAGCCGCGTAAAGCGGCCCCGTGGGTCCATACCATTTTTCTCGCGATCCGCTTACAATGGCTCTTTCGCCGCAGTGGCAATATAGTGGTGGCCAATACCCCTGGCCCATCCCACCGTTGCAGGTTGGTTTCCAACTTCAATCACTCCTGACACGTTTCTCCTAACAAGGATTTCCGCTTGGCCGCAAACACGTCGGATGCCGGAGGCGCTGCGCCCGAGACAGCAGAAATTGTCGACCTGCGCAATCCGCTGCTGGCGGCCTTGCTGGCGCTGCTCTGGCCCGGCTTGGGGCATTTATATCAGCGGCGGATTGGCAAGTCGCTGCTGTTCATGGTCTGCATCCTCGGCACGTACACGTACGGCTGGTTTCTCGGAGGAGAAAAGGTGGTGTATGCCTCCTGGAATCCACCCCAGATGCGCCACTATGGCTACTTGTGCCAGGTGTGGGTTGGCTTGCCCGCCTGGCCCGCGATGGTGCAATCTGCGCTAGGATCGCCGCTGGGGCCGAATTTCATGGCACCCCCGCGGATCCACACCAATTCCGAAGGGGACAACGACCTGGCGATTTGGAATCGCGAATACCCTACGTTTGAACTCGGCTCCGTTCTTACGATGGTGGCGGGGCTGCTCAATGTGCTGGTGATTTTTGACGCGGCGGCGGGGCCCGTTGGTTCAACCGAAACGGAGCCGGAAGAGACGGCGGGCAAGCGGGGCCCACCCCGACCAAAAGCAGCAAACACGGGCGGCGGCTGATTTCTGCCTATAATATTTTGTTGCCGGGCATTTTGATTGCCAGGCAGTGCTGAGCATCGTCCGGTCCATTGGAGCAATGCAAATCTATGAATTCCTGTGCGTTATTGGCGATGGCATTATTGGCCATGACGCCCAACCGCATGTGGTACGCGCTGCCGCTGATCGTCTCGGTCAGCCTGGTGTATGCGGCCACGCGGCACGAACGGCTCGGGCCGATTCTCCGCCACGCCTGGCGAACGGCGATTTGGATCGGCGGCTTTATGGCCGTCGTATTCGTCATTCTGTGGTTTCTCACGTATCGTCTATAAGGTGAGCCCGCGATGAAGCATGCGTGGATTCACTTGCTGGCGCTGCTATTCGCTGTTGCCGCGTGCGGTGCGCCCGCCCGCGGCGCCGAAGCGACCGACCCGCTGACGAAGCTCGAGCAGCGATTGCCGCAACGGCCGGCGGATTGCACGGACCAAACCACCATCGATGTGCGCGTGCTGGCGACGGCGGCTGAGGCGGCTGCCGCACGACAAGCCATCGCCGCCGAGGACGTCTCCAACGACCGGCGACTCGATAACGCACGCCGCGTGATCGCCGTCCAGCAGCGCGTCGATCGAGCAGGTGAAATCCTGCTGCTAGTACGGACGGCATTTCCAAACGAGCCCGACGACGCCAATCGGGCGGCGCGGATTCGCAATTTCCTGCGCTGTAGCAGCGTGATGACCGACCTCTCGGGCAGGATTCGATACCTGTCGTTCGACGTGCTGCGCAGCATCGCCATGGACCTGGCTGACGAGCCGGCCACGCTGTCGCAGCTATTGGACCTGTTGACGGCGGCCCGCAGCGGCGTGGGCGCCGCCGCGTTGGCGCCGCTGCTGTTCGATACGACTAAAACCGGTGAACCGTCTCCGTCGGTCGGCCCGCAAATCCGGCGGCAAATTCTGGAATTGATCCGGGCCAGCCGGCAATACGCCCTGGACGCCGAGTTGGCGAGGTTTATCCGCCAACCGGGCCAGTCGCCCGAGCTGGTGATTGCGGCGGCCGAGACGCTGCGCGAAGTGGGTTTGCCGCAGGCGCAGCGCCCGGGGAGCGATGCGACGTTGCCCGCGCCTGAAATCACCGCGGGGCCGATGTATGAGATCGTGCAGGCGATTGATCCCGCCAAGCTCGATGCTGCTACCGTCACGCGTCGCGATGAGTTGCTCAAGTGGCTCGATGTAGCGCGCCGACAGGGATGCACCGAGGAGACCTATCGACTGGGCCGAGTTGACATTCGCGCTGGCGACTGGCTGCTGATGCGCAACCCGTCGCCGTACAATTTGTTCACGGATTTGTCCCCCGGCCTCTACACACACGTCGGCGTGGTCGCCACCGAGACCGGCAGCGACGGCATCCGCCGCTTCCTGGTAGTCGACTTGCCGGAACGGGGCAATACTCTGTCGTCCACAACGATCGACACGTTCGTCAAGCGCACGTTGAACTACACGGTGCTTCGTGCCAACGATCCCGCCGCCGCCCGCATGGCCACCGCCGCGGCCGACATCATCGACAATCCCTCGCAGTTCGACCTGCGGTTCCGCACCGACGAGGTGGAGGCGCTCAAGGGTCAGAAGCTCAAGGGAGCAAAAATCCAAGGTTACTGCGCGGGCTTGCTGCTGCTGTGTGGCCAGGAAACCGGCGAGCCGCGCAACCACTTTTTCCCGCTGCCGGAACATCCGGCCGGCGGCAACACGTTGGCCAATCTGGCCAAGGTGGGCATTTCGATGGGCCACGATTTTCTCTCTCCCACGGGCCCGCTGTTTTCTCCGCATATGAAAATGATCGGCGGCCGCGATCCGTTGTACGATCCGCGCCGCCAGATCGAGCAGGCGGCGTACGATCACTTTGCCTGGGGGCTGGCGCATTGGGAGTTGGGACCGTCCCCCGATTGGTATCAATCGTTGCGGCAGAATCTGGCCGAGTCCGCGAAGGGGAATCCGCTGTTGGCTAAGGCCCTGGCGAACGCGGCGGGCGTGAACGAAAACATCGACCTGGTGGCCGCGGCCAAGCTGGGAGCGGTGGTCGAATCACTCGATGGCATCGCCACCGGCGCCAGCAATGAGTTTGCCGAGGCCCGCGAGGCGATCATGGCGGACGACCAGCCGCCGGTTCGCCCCTTGCTGCGCGGAGCGCTGCGGGCCAAACAGATGCAACAGTTGCAGCAGAACTCGCCTACGGCCGTTTATCGGGCCCGCCATCCAGACCTATATCGCGCCTGGGCGGCGGAGAGCGTGACGCCGCGCCAACTACGCGAGCGGCTAGTGGAGTACTACATCGTCGCGGCGCAACAGCAGGTCGACGAGCGATTTTTTCGCCACTCTGCGGCTAAAGCGGCGCAGTAGTTGTACTTGGGCTCGCCGCACTGCGCCGGCCAGATCGCTTAGAAACTGCCAACGCTTCGCGAAGCGCGAACAGCCCGATCGGCACCGTCGGCGCGAGAATCCAGAACAGCATGTCGCGCCATTTCGGCGGGGCGGCGGCGGCATCCAGCGGCACGGAGATTTTCGCTGAGCCGCGCCGGCCAGTGATCGCTACGTCGGCCCGCCATCGTCCCGCGGTGGGAAGTTCGATGGCCGCGGCCCGGACTAGCTTATTGGCCTGCACGGCGCTGGCCCTCACCGCGATTGTCGGGACATCGATATTGGTCAAGGTCACCTCCACTCGGCAATCATCAATCAGCGAACCGTCTGCGGCATCCTGGACCAGCACGCTGACTTCTGCTGGGCCGACGCGCAGCGGCGTCGGGTCCGTGAAGACGGTCACCCAGTATGTCCCCGCCTGCTCGATGCATCGCACGGTGCCACCGTCGGCCAGCACCGACGACGAACCCCAGTATGCCAGTGCGAACATCGCAGCCGAAATGATTCCCCAGCGACAACTCATCCGGGCCCTCCCGCCACCGCCGTGATCGTGCCACGCATCTGCATCGGCTCCAAGAAAATGGCCACGCCGATCCCAAACAGAACGAGTACCATCAACATCCAGGGCATGCCCGCGGCCAGGGCCCGCAGCGATCTCTCATGCCGCTGACAGGCAATGCGATAAACAACATACAACGACGCCAGCAAACCCACGTCAATCAGCACGAATTGAAACGGCAACAGCCACGCCGCCACGCCGCCGCTGCAACAGGGACACGACCATGCCGCCGCAACGGACTGGCTGATGCCCAGGTCGGCGAGAAAACGCGATCCGGCCCCTACGATCGTGCCGGCGCCGGTCAGGAGGTGGAAGCCATAATGGGCGGCCCACATCGCACAGCCCAGCGGTATCAGCGCGCGGCAATAGCGCCGCGCATTGGCTCGCCATGATTCTGTTTCATTGCCGGCGCGTCGGCTCCAGGAAGCAACCAGCGCGATAATCACCGCCGGAATTACAACCAATCCCAGCAGCGTCCCTCCGCTGACCATCAGTGTTCGGCCCACGGCCCCGCCAACCGCCTCGGCCCGTCGCTGCCAGGTGGCAAGCGGCGCGATCATCCACGCGGCATTCATGAAGGCCGCGGCAGTGAGCACCACAATCATCGTCGCCAGCCCGGCCCGGCGACCGTCGCGCAAGGCACGCTCCGTGATTCGCGCCGGCACGAGCTGGGCCGCCGGCTCTGCAACCAGCACGCCAACATTGTCGTGCGGGCAGCTTCGCACGCAGTCCAGGCAGAACGTGCAATCGAGGTTGTCGTGCTTTCGCGGCTGAAATAGGTCCATCTCGCAGCCGGGCAGGTTTTGGCCGCCAGGAACTTCCGCGCGTCCTTTCAGGCAGGCATGACTTTCGCAACTCAAGCACACTTGCGGGCTCCGCACGGCCACTTGCAGCGGCGAAACCAGCGAGTACACGAAGTTGAACTGCCCAATCGGGCAAACGTACTTGCAGAACGGCGTGCCGCGGAACAGGCCATCGATGGCAAACGCGGCGATGAAGTAGCCGCCGATCAGCCAGGCGGTCCACCAGGGACTGTCCCAAAAGCTAAACAACTCGTACCCCCAGAAAAACAGCACCACCAGCACAACCGCCGGCCATTTGTTGCGCAGCATTTCGGGCCACCGCCAACTAGCCGGCAGCCAACCCGCCGCCATCCGCCGCGGCTGCGTAAAAGGGCAGACCATGCAAAAAGCATTGCCCGCGACGATCAGCCCCAGCACCACCATCGCTCGCCAATGAATCCACGGCAGCACGCCGGCCAGATTCAGCGGCGCCATTTGCGGCCCCAACAACCCGTCGAGCATCACCAATAGCGCCGCCACCAGGAACATCGATTGCAAGATGGTGCGAGTGTGTTTCGCGCGAAGCAATCTTCCCAGCAGCGGCAATTTCAACAGGTCAAAAGTTTGCGCGGATTTCTGTCGTCGTGCGGCAACATTATGAGAAGGGCGAAAATCGATGATTGGCAAAGCATAGTAAGTTCGCTGTGGCTGATCGATTGAGGGGCGCCCCGGCTCCCGGCGCAAATGCCGATCTAACTCCCCGCGAAACAGCCGGCCACCTAGCCAGATCAACGGAACCAACGAAGCCACAATCCCCGCCACCCACATCATGGCCCCGGCGATCGCCTGGTCGTGGAGTGCTGAAATCCCGCCCAGCCGTGGCACCGCTTCGTAATACGGATAGAGCACGCGATCCGAGAACGTAAGCACTGCCGCCAAAATCCCCCCCTGCACACCGGCCAGCAGCAGATACGGCAAGAGCAGCCACGCGGAGAACGCCCGCTTGCGCGGATACGGCACCAGCACGGGCCACCAGAACATCAGCGAGCTGGCCAGAAAACTCACATGCTCCAGGTCGTGCGCGGCGGAATTGCGCAAGGCCCACTCGTAAAGAACCGGCGCATGCCATAGCCACACCAACACCGCCGCGGCGGTCCAGGCGGGCACGGGCCGGACCAGCCACGACAACGTCCGCCGCACGATGCGTAGCTGCATCAGCGGCACCACCCAATCGCGGCGCACCACCGCCGGCAAACCGGCCAGCATCGGCAGTTCGGGAGCCGCCAGCCAGACCAGAGGCGCCACGACAAAAATCAGCAGCAGATGCTGCGCCATGTGCGCCGTCAAAAGCAGCGGCGCCAGCGTATCCAATGGAGATAGCAAGGAAATATACACGGCGACAATCGCGCCTAGGAATGAACCCAGCCGCCAGCCACTGAACTCCGTTGCGCCGCGCCTTCGCAACCGCCGCCATCCGGCCGTGTACACCGCCGCGGCACACAAAAGCGGAACGACTATCCAGGCACTGCACGACCAACAGCGCAGGATCGCGGCAAGTGTGGCGTCCATGACGTGGGCCTATGGCCTGTTGCCTTTGTGCGGCGGGGCGGGCCCAGTCGCTGCCGACGCGGCCGGCGCCGTGTCGCTCGGCCGCAGCGTTTGCAGAAACGCCACCAGGGCCGTGACCTCCGACGGCGACAGATGATCGCCGAACGCCGGCATATTCCCGCCGCCTTGAATCACTTGACGAATCAACTCGTCGCGATCGAGACTCGAAGCCACGTAGGTCAGATCGGGCCCGCGCCGTCCGCCGCTGCCGTCGAGCGCGTGGCAGTTGCGGCACGTCTTGTTTTGAAACACCACCGCCCCCTGCAGCTCCAGCGGCGTGACCCGCGCGAGCATCCGCGGCGGCACCGGTTCGCCACTCCAGGCGTCCATCTGAGGGGACCACGGGGCGGAGTTCCCCAGCCACGTCAACACTCCATAGCCCACCAACAGCACCAGCGTCGTCAGCACCGCCACCGGCCGCCGGCGCGGGCTTCGCTCGCCTTTACCCGCGACGAATGGCACCAGCACCATCGAGAACAAACCGATAACCGGCGCAATCAAGATGATCGCGGTTTCCATGTTCGGTGGGCACAACGCCAACAGCGCAAACAACGACAAAAAGTACCAATCGGGCCGCGGCTCGGCCGAGATGAGCGATGGATCGGGGGGCAGCGCCGGCCCCTTCGGTCCCACGGCGATCGCAATACCGATCACCGCAATCACCGCCCAGGCGGAAAAGATCATGTCGCGCATCACCGCGGCGGGAAAGAACGGCTCGCCCCGCTTCAGCACCGCTGCGTACTGCTTGTCGTACGTAGCCGGGCTCACCAAGCGCCCCGCCACCGGCGGCTCGGAAACGCCGTGCCGCATCACCAGAAACAAATGCACGGAGAGCGAAATAATCAACAAGCCGGGCAATATGAGAACATGCAGCGTAAAGAATCGGCTGAGCGTGTCGGCTCCAATTGTCGTGCCGCCGAGCAACAGGCGAACCAACGCTGGCCCCAAATACGGCACCCGTCCCACCATCGCCGCTCCCACGCCGACTCCCCAGTAGGAATCCTGGTCCCAGCGCAGCACCTGCCCGGTGAACGCCATGCCGAGCGTGAGCACGAACAACGCCACCCCCACCACCCAGGTCATCTCGCGAGGGTATTTAAAGGACCCCATCAAGAACACCTGTACCATGTGCGCCACCATCAGGATCACCATTCCGCTGGCCGCCGTGTTGTGGATCGCGCGGAGCAGCCACCCCAGGCTTTGGTCGTACGTCAGATAATTGAGCGACGTGTACGCCTCGGCCGCCGATGGCACGTAGACCAGCGACAGGCAGATACCCGTGATGATTTGCAACACCAGCATCGTCAACGTGGCGCTGCCAAAGACGTACCACCAGCGCGATCCTGAGGGCGCCGGGTGGCGCAAGATCGGCAATACGACATCGCTGAACCCCAAGCGGGAGTCGAGCCAAGTGGCGATTTGTCGAAGTCTGCCAGGCATGGATGTTTACTTTCGGGCGTCGCGTTTCAAGCAGGATCCTGAAGCGTCGGCAGATGCCCGACCTTGGCTAGCAGGCGGCCATCCTTCATCTGGTGAACAAGTTGATACAAGCCGCGCGGCGGCGGCCCGCTGGCCCGCTCGCCGTTTTCGTAATACACGCCGCCGTGGCAAGGGCAGAGAAACAAACCCGACTGCGGAAACCACGTCACCGGGCAACCGAGATGCGTGCAGTTGGCCGCGAACACTTGAAATTCCCCAGCCTGGGAGTGTCTCACGTACGCCGCCATCTGTGCCGACTTTCCATCCCACGGCTGATGCACCGGGTTTTCGACTTTTACCAGTTGCGTCGCGCCGGCGGGAAAATCGCTCACTGGCCCAAGATCGAGCCAGAGATCTTTGCGCGGCCGAATCACCGGCGAGAGAAGATAACCGACAATCGGCAACCCCGCGGCCAGCGAAGCCAGCAAAGCGCTGAGCGCGCCAAACCAGCCCAACCAGCGGCGACGGGCCGGCGAAGTCGGCTCTGGGCAGCCGGCGGCATTGCAGGGCAAGTCGCCTTCGCCTAGTGACATTTTTTCCGGTTCGTAGTTCATCGCTTAATTCCCGTGGTTGTGGGCTCGGCAGGCAGGCTCAATGCCAGCGGCTTCCGCCATGAGACCATGTAGGCCACCAGGTCGTCGATCTCGCGATTGGCGCCGTGCAGGTCGCCACGCTCCGTTTCGACCAACTTGAGGTAGCTGGGCATTCCCAGATCGGGCCGGCCCGTGATCACCAGGCGCCGCAAGGTCTGGTCGCTCAACATGGTCAGCAGCGCAGGATCGTTCAGCGGTCCTCGCTTGCCTCCCTTCCCTTCCGCTCCGTGGCACTTGGAACAATGATGTTCAAAGAGACGGCTGCCAGCCTCCGCGTCGGCCGCTGAATTGTCGCGCGGCCCGTGATACTTCGGCAGCATTTCTTGCGGCACGTCCGACGGGCTTCCCCAACGCTGACGGATGCCGTCGGCGATGATCGCCACCTGCCGCGGCGTTAGCGGGCCGCCGTGGCCATGCTCAAACGGCGGCATCAGGCTGCCCGATCGCCCTTCTGTGATTAGTTTACTGAGTTCTTCCGGCGGCAGAATCGCCAGCAACAAACGATCGTTCAGCGGCGGGGCCGGGCCGTGCGCGCCATCCGCCCCGTGGCAGCCCGAGCAATTGCGGCCATAGAGCAAATTGAAGTCGACAACCTGATCCGGCAGTTGCGGACGGTCCGCCGGAGTCGGCCGCCCGCAGCCGACACAGGCCAGCAGAAGCATCGCCGTTGCGACGAAGCGCAGTGCGTGTTGTCTCGCCAGCTCTGTCATGGCGAGGGCCTCCCGCCGCCCGCTTCTCGGCGGGCCGCCTTGTCGGCATACACCTGCTCCGATCGCGTGACGACAATCCCCACCACCAGACCAT
>JAIOQB010000252.1 GCA_021413585.1 Planctomycetia bacterium | reverse complement strand
GCAACGGCTTCCCCTCGTCGGTGGCCGTGATGTCAACGGTCAGGCCGACCTGGTCGAGCACTTGATCGAGCACCTGCCAGAACGGGACGTCTTTCACGTCGAGCGTAACCGTCGGCTCGGCCGGCGCACCGCCGCCAGCGGGCGCCATCTCGGCCACGCGGCTGACGATTCGATTGCCGCTGAGCTTTTCCAAAGTTTTCAGCACTTCAGACAGCGGCTGCTTGTCCACCTTGAGCGTGACGTGCGTGCCGCCGGCGGCCGCTTCGGCCCGCGTTTGCTCCAGCCGCAGCCGGATCCGCGCCAGTCGCTGCCGCATCTCTTCCGGCATCTGGTCGTTGGCGGCAGGCAGATTGTCGAGCGCGGCGGGGCCCAACTCGAGCAATTTTTTCTCGGCCGCGTCGCGCTCCTTCAATTCGTCGGCCCGCAATTGGCGGACCGTGTCGCGCACCTGTTCCGCCAGATCCGCGTCGGCCGCCGGCGGCGCGGTGAGCATCATCGCAAGAATTAGAGCCTGGGCCAGCATCCGAGTCATTCTCCAAAGCGTTGAGCCCAAATCATTGAGCAGGGAGGGTTTGAACTGCCCGCAACCCGTCGCCGGCCGTCATTCTACGCCCGCAGAACCGGCAACGCCAGAATCGTCGTCAGAAGGCCTGGAAAATGAGCTACGGTTTAAGTCGGGTGGCTGGGGCAACGCCCCAGGGGCGACCACGCGATCCGGCTGGGATTCTCTGCTTTTACACGAATGCCTTCCGAGGCCCCCTATGGTGCGTCGACTGACTCTGCCGCTTGGCGTGCTGATTCTGGGAATCGTGCTTGCGACCAAGTGCGCCGCGGCCGATTTCATGATCCAGGCCGACGTCGCTTCCCAAGGGTCCACGCAGCACGTCGAGGGCCGCCCGATCTTCATGTCGAAGAACCAGGTGCAGATGATCCTGCGCGACGGGCAGTTCTTCGAGTTCGCCCCCGCCGAGGCCCACAATGTGCGCCGCAGCTCCGAGCATTTTGCTCCTTACTCGGCCGGCGAGTTGCGCACCCGGCTGGTTAATGAGTTCGGCCCGTCGTTCGACGTCACCGGCACAGGGCATTACCTGGTGGTTCATCCCCGCGGCGAGCAGGACCGCTGGGCCGCCCGGTTCGAGAACCTCTATCGCTCGTTCGTTCATTACTTCATGATTCGCGGGCTGAAAGTCAAAGAGCCGGAGTATCCTTTGGTGGCCGTGGTGTGGCGCAACCAGCAGCAATACTTTGACTACGCGAAGCGGCATAACGTGCCGATCACTCCGCAAACGATTGGTTATTACTCGCCAACCACCAATCGTGTTCATCTGTTTGACGCCACCGGCGGCCAGATCTACGGCGGAGCAGGCGCGGGAGCACGCAACGCCGCCGCCAATTGGCAGCAAAACGCCGACACCATCATCCACGAAGTGACGCACCAGACCGCTTTCAACACGGGCGTGCATACGCGATTCACCGGCTGCCCGCGCTGGCTGGCCGAAGGGCTCGGCACGCTGTTCGAGGCTCGCGGCATCAACAGCTCGCGCGAATATCCAAACAAAGCCGATCGGATCAATCGGGGCCGGCTCAGTGACTTCAAGCGACTGACGGGACAGGGGGTTGACGCGGGTACCCTGGCGGAACTGGTGGCCGGGGACCGGCTGTTCAATCAGGATCCGGCGAAGGCATATGCCGTCTCATGGGCGTTTACGTTTTTCCTGGTCGAGACGCAGCCCCGCCAGTACGCGGATTATTTGACGCTGACTGCCGCCCGCAAGCCGGGGACGCCGTACCCTGAAGCGGCCCGCCTGGCCGATTTTGGCAAGCAGTTTGGCGAGAACTTCGCCCTGCACGCGGCCCGGTTCAAGCAGTTCATGGCTGAGTTGCGGTAGGGGGGTGCGAACGGGGGTGCCTGGGGCAACGCCCCAGTGATATCACTGCTGGGGCGTTGCCCCAGGCACCCAGCTAACGCTACCAGCCTTGGCGGCTATAATCGCCGCATGAGCCGACACATAGTTTTGATGACCGACTGCGCCTGGGACGATCTGACCATCGAGCGCGAGGTGCTAGAACGGGCCGGCGCCCACCTGGTGCTGGCCCCCGCCGGCGACGAGGCCACGCTCTGCCGATTGGCCGCCGGCGCCGACGCGATCATGAACAACTGGGCCCGCGTCAGCCCCGCCGTGATCGACGCAGCCCCCTCGTGCCAGATCATCTCCCGCATGGGCATCGGCCTGGATAGCATCGACGTGGCCTACGCCACGACTCGGGGCATTCCGGTCACCAACGTCCCCGACTACTGCATCATCGAAGTGGCCGAGCATGCGTTGGCGCTGTTGATGGCATGTGCCCGCAACGTCGCCTATCAGCATCTGGCCACAAAGCAAGGGAGCTATCAGCTTCTGGCCGGGCCCACGCTGCGGCGGATCGAAGGGCGCACGCTGGGCATCGTGGGCTTCGGCGCGATCGGCCGCCAATTGGCCCAACGAGCGGCCGGCCTGGGGCTGCGGATATTGGCCACCAGCCGTTCGCGCCGCGAACCGCAGCCAGATGTGACATACGTGGACCTCGACGAATTGCTAGCTCAGAGCGACTTTATTTCGCTCCATGTGCCACTGACGGCCGAGACCCGGCACATGATCGGCGCGGAGCAACTGGCTCGGATGAAGCCCACCACCTGGCTGATCAACACCTCGCGCGGTGCGCTGATCGACCATCAGGCATTGGCCGCGGCGCTGGCGGCCGACCGGCTGGCCGGCGCGGCGCTCGACGTGCAAGAACCGGAGCCCCCCGATCTGTCCCAGGCTCCCTTCAACGACCCACGGGTGATCGTCACGCCGCATATCGCGTTCGTTTCGGCGGAATCCCTGCTGGACCTGCGACAACGGTCGAGCGGGCAAGTGGCTGAGCGGCTGGCGGGACAGATTCCGCCGCATGTGGTTAATCCACAGGTGTTCGAGCGCTCGTCGAAGTAACGAGGCAGACGCTACGGGCCAAGGCGAGCCGTTTTGTAGCTCCCAATTCAGGCCGCAAGACTCATTCGTGGCTTGCGGAATTCGGTTTCCCGCCAACGTGCCGGCATAATCGGCATAAGTGCCCCATTTTGAACCACTTTAGAGGGGTCGGCTTTGACGACCTAATTGCCATGGCGTACATATCTTTAGTCCCCGCAACGGGGGAGCCGATGCGTTGCTTAGGCCCCATTGAATGGATTTAGCGGCAATTTCCGAACTCGCCGGGCCGGCGGGTTCGGTGACGCCGCTTCGTTCGATGTCGCTTCGATAGCACGTAGCGGAGCGGCGCATCGACCAACGCTTGAGCACCACACCACCTGACGCCAAAACGACCAACTTTGCCGCGCAACTTCGCCGCAATCAAACACTCCCCTGAATCTGATGACCACCAGCACTTCAGCCACTGCCTCTGACGACCTGCTGGCGCAGCAGCACGCCGAATCGGAACAATTACTAACCGCCGAGCGCGAGCGGCTCCTAAAGCTCGACGCCGAGTTGAGTGAGCATCTGACCGAACTGGCCCGGCTGCTCACTCCTGAGCCCGTCGAAACCAATGGTTCCGGCACGGGCCTTCTGCCGCCGAAATTGCAGCGTAAGGTCGAAGAGTTGGAACAGCAAACCGAGCAGCTTCAGCGGCGTGCCCGCAGCCTGGTCCGCGTCCGCGAGGAACTGACCGAGTGCCAGGAGCGCTTGAGCCGCCAACAACAGCAGTCGGCCGAATCGCGCGCCGCCGCGAAATCGCATTGGGCCGCCGCCGAGCGCGATCTGGCCGCCCGCCGCGAGGCACTGCACCTCTCTGAAGCTGCTTTAGCCAAATCCCACAGCCAATTGGCGGCCGAAACGGCCCAACTGGCCGTATTGCGCCGGCAGCTTGACGCGGTGACCGATCAACTGGCTGCGCAGCACGCCGAGCTGGACCGCGAGCGGATTCAAACACACCGGCAACGGCGGCGAATCGCCGTCGAGTTGCGGCAGCGCCGCGCGGAATTGCAGCAAGCCGCGGCAGGGCATTCCAATCATGACGCCGCGACCCTAGGTAACGGTTCGCCGGGCGACGAAATTTTAGCGTCCGAATTTGGTGAATTGCAGCGAGAGCGAGATCGGTTGGCCGAGCAACTCGCTGCCGCCCAAGAGCAAATCGCTACCCAATCGCACACTGCCGGCGAACCCGACAAGGCGACTTCCGACAAGCTCTACGAATTGCAACGCCGCTTCGAGATGGCGGTGGAAGACATGCGCAAGTACAAGCATCGCGTGGCCGAGCTGGAAGCAGAGTTGGAGCGAAAACCGGCGGCCCCGCGGCCGATGGCGGCGACCGGCGGCCAGGACTGGGAAAGCCAGAAGAATCGCCTGTTGGCCTCGTTGGAGGACGACATGGGGGGCAACGGCGAGCGGGAGAAACAGGATCGCTTGACCGTCGAAGGGGCCGTGCGGATCACCGACGAAGTGGTGGCGGAGCGCGACGCCGAGATCGCCCGGCTGAAGCACCAGATCCTGGAACTCACACAAGAACGCACGGCCAGATCGGACGACGCCACAGCCAGTGCCAACGCCAATGCCACGATGCTCGACCAGGACGCCACGGTCGCCGCCGAGCGCCAGCGGCTGCTGAAGCTCGAGGCCGAGCTGCTCGACCGGCAACGTGTGGTCGAGGTGGAAATGGCGCTCGATCGCGCCAAGATTGCTCGCGAGCGGGTCGAGCTGGAAGACCGCTTGCACGGCATGAAATCGGAGATGGCGCAGCGCGGAGAATCGAGCGGCACTCAGCTAGGCCGCACCGAGCCGGCCAAGGGATCGCGCGGCCGCTGGCTGGCGCGGCTGGGGCTGAAGGACAGCAGCGGCGAGTAGAGCCCTGGCTTGGGTGATGGGTGCCATGGGCAGCTTGCTGCCCTTGCCATTTTGTCTGGGTGCCTGAGGCATCTCACCAGCATTACCTCGTCGAACCTACTGGGGCGTTGCCCCAGCCACCCTTCTCGGCGATTCCCCTTACGCCGGTAGCACAGGTTCCAGTCGTCGCCGTATAATGCCCGCGGCAGGCAATCGTGCCGGCCGCTGTTTCAGCATTTGCCAAAATCCAATTCAATCCATAGACCGCGATCAAGGAGAACCCGATGGCCACCGCCACGTTTGCCGCCGGATGTTTTTGGGGGGTGGAAGCCGCATTTCGCCAGTTGACGGGCGTGACCGACACGCAGGTCGGCTACAGCGGCGGGGCCACCGCCAGTCCCAGCTACGAAAATGTCTGCACCGGCCAGACCGGGCATGCGGAAGTCGTTCGCGTGGAATTCGATCCGGAAAAAATTAGCTACCAGGATCTGCTCGAAGTCTATTTCGCCACGCACGATCCCACCACGCTCAACCGGCAGGGGCCCGACGTCGGCACGCAATACCGCTCGGCCGTCTTCTACCACACGCCCGAGCAGCAGGCGGCCGCGGAAGCCGCCAAGCAGCGTCTGTCCTCCAGCGGGCGGCTGTGCCGACCGGTGGTGACGGAAATCACGCCGGCAGGAGAGTTCTATCGGGCCGAGGAGTATCACCAGCAGTATCTGGAGAAGCGTGGGCTGGGCTCGTGCCACGTGAAGTGATGTTTCCAGCCGCTTCGATCTGCGCGCGGCACGAGCGCGGTGCTTAGGCGGGCGACGAATTCCTAAGCTGGCTCATTCTCGTCGCACATCAGCACGTCGGATCCCACGCGCACTCGTGCAGTTGTTGCACAAGTTGCACCAAGACCTCGCGGTCGTTCTTCAGCGCATCGTGGAAGTCACGGTTGTCGCTCCGTCGAATCTCCGGGCCCAACTCGCTGATCCGCGCTTCGACCAACTGCGTGATCAAGCTCAACTCGCGCTGTCCAAGCTCCAGTTGCATGGCAACCTCCCTTGAAAAAGGGCCTCTGCTGGAATTATACCCCGTTTTTCCGGCCGGCCTCCCGAGCCGCGGGTTTTGCCCCCGCGGAATGCACTCGCATTCCAATTTCGTTATGCGATCAATCCCTCTGGGCAGGCTGCCGGGAGGCAGCCCAAAAGTAGGTTCGGTCTGCCGGACCGTACCTTGAGGTTGCCGGCCGGCTGGCAATTTCGCGTTTTCGTAGTGCTTGCCGTATCCGGCGGATCCGGCTCGGCAAGCCGGACCTGCCATCGTGACGCTGGTCTGGCCGCCACGGCGTGCAAATAATTCCTATGCAGGAAGAGTGCCTTGCGCGCGACATCATGCCAGCGACTCTCACAAAAACCATAAACGCAGGAGCAACTTCGCGAACATTGTCATAAGGAGCCTTGCCATGCCGATGGTCAACTCACTTCAACCGAGTTCCTTGGATAGCGCGTCACCACTGGGCCCTCCTGTCGCGCCGACTCACCACTTCAGTGACACGGAAGAGCAGCATCTGGTGACCGAGGATCGTAGCGCAGGGCGCAGCGTGGCGCTCGAAATGGCGGCGGTGTTCATCGCCGCCGTACTGATGGGCGCGGCCGCAGTGCTGTGGATTGTGATGAGCGCGAACTAGCAGATCGCCGAACAACGCGAAGCTGAAGGCGATATCGGGGCCACGCTTTACCCTCCCCCAACCCCTCCCTAAAAGGTAGGGGAGTTCCCCTTACAGCCGATTGCTGAAAGCCGATAGCCCCTTCCTCCAGCCTCCCGCCTCAAGCCTGCTTCAGCCCCATCGCTTCCATCAACATCTGAATGTCTGCCCAAGTGTCCTTCTTGGCGGCCGGGTTGCGCAATAGATAGGCCGGGTGATACGTACACATCACGCGGCTGCCGCGGTATTCAAAGAACTCTCCGCGCATCTTGCCGATGGTCCGCTCGGAAGCCAGCAGGTTTTGCGCGGCCACCGCGCCGAGGCAGCAGATGAACTCCGGCTTGAGCAGCGCCAGTTGGCGGTCCAGAAACCCGCGGCAGTTGGTGGCCTCTTCCGGCAGCGGTGCCCGATTGCTCGGCGGCCGGCATTTGAGAATGTTGACGATGAACACGTCGGACCGCTTCAAGCCCATGCCGTTTTCGATGATCTGTGTGAGCAGCACCCCGGCCCGGCCGACGAACGGCTCCCCCTTGCGGTCTTCGTCCGCTCCGGGCGCCTCGCCCAGGAACACCAGCCGGGGGCGTGGGTTCCCCACGCCGGGCACGGTCTGCGTTCGTGTCGAGGCCAATTCCGGGCAGCACGTGCAGGCGGCCACTTCCGCCGCCACGATTTGCAGCGAGTCGTTGCCGGCGGGTTTAGCAGCCGGTTGGACGATCGTCGGCTCAGCGACCGGCGGCGGAGCAGCGACGGACTTCGCCGGTCGCCCCGCCAGCGCCAACGAGGCGGCTTCCGATTGAGCCGCTTCCGGCGGTGAAATTTTCCGGGCCTTCGACGACTTACCTTTGGGGAGATGCGTTACACCCGCTCGGGCCAGACTTTCCAACTGTTGGACAACGGCTCGGCGCACCCGGTTGGTCTTGGTTGATTCGCCCGTGGAAGCCACTTCCTTGGTCACAGTTGCGTTCCTTCTTGATGTTCAATGAGCCCGCGGGCGATGTGCGTCAAACCAACGAGCGTCCTATCAACAACGTGGGCCGAATCAACCCAGAATAGGAATCTCCTCGCCGTGGGACAACACCCCGAATCGACTGGTGATGCTTAATTCCTATATGCCGGGCGGAACCACCAGTAGCGGGGTTGAATTATAAGCCGCTGTACCGCCGTCGATGCTGTATTCCATGGAGGTTGGGCACAAATCGGCGTCGATTGCCCGCCAGCGGCACTAGGTCCGTTTGCCCCGGCCGACTATCATGGACGGTTTCTCGCCCGTGGCGACTTCCGGCCATCCTGTGCGTTTGGTCCGTCCGCCGGATCGCTTGGGCAAGTTGTTTTAATGCGAGCGTGTCATGGGGCTGCCTCAAGTTGTCATCGTCGGCCGACCGAACGTCGGCAAGTCGAGCATTTTCAATTGGCTCGCCCATAAGCGGCTGGCCATCGTCGACGACAAAGCGGGCGTGACGCGCGACCGCATGACATACCTGATGTGCCACGACGAGCGATACTTCGAGCTGGTCGACACCGGCGGCATGGGGATCATCGACTCCGACAGCCTGACGCAAGAGATCGAAGATCAAATTCAGGCCGCCATCAACTCGGCCGCCGTGGTGCTGTTTGTCGTCGATGCTCGCGAGGGGCTCGTGCCGCTGGACAACGAAGTTGCCCGCCGGCTCCGCTACGTCGACGTGCCGGTAATCTGCGTGGCGAACAAGGTCGACGCCGACAGCCTCGACTCCCAAGCCGACGAGTTCTACAAGCTGGGGCGCGGAAAGCTGATCCGCGTGAGCACCAGGGCCAACCGGGGGCGCGACGAACTGCTCGACATGGTCGTCGAGCGGCTGCCCGAGTCGCAGCCCGACGAAGCCGCCTCGCTAACCGAGCCGGAAATGAAGGTGGCCATCGTCGGCCGCCGCAACACCGGCAAGAGCACGTTCGTCAACACGCTGGCGCAGGCCGAGCGAATGATCACCAGCGAGGTCCCCGGCACCACGCGCGACAGCGTTGACGTGCGGTTTGAACTCGACGGCAAGGCGTTCATCGCCATCGACACGCCAGGACTGCGGCGCACGGGCGGCAACCATTCCGACCTGGACTTTTACGGCCTGCACCGCGCCCAGCGGAGCATCCGCCGGGCAGACATGGTGCTGATCTTTTTCGACGCCACGCAACGCATCAGCAAGGTCGACAAGACACTGTGCGACTACGTGGCGGAGCAATACAAGCCGTGCGTGTTCGTGGTCAACAAATGGGACGAGATGGTCGGCAGCATGCCCACCGAAAAATGGGTCAATTATCTGCGCGACACGTTTCGCACGATGGGCTACGTTCCGATCGCGTTCATCACCGGCCAGACGGGCAAGAACGTCAAGGCGCTGTTAAACCATTCGATGAATCTGTTTAAATGCTCGCGGCAGCGCGTGGGGACCGGCGAGCTGAATCGGCTGGTCAAAGCGGCCGTCGAGCACAACCCGCCCCCGGTGCATCAGCAGCGGCCGGGCAAGATCTACTACGCCACGCAGGTCAGCCAGGAGCCGCCGACCATCGTGCTGTTCTGCAACAACCCGCACGCGTTCCCTGCGCAGTATCAGCGATTTTTGCTCGGCGTGTTCCGTGAGAACCTGCCGTTCGGCGAGGTGCCGATCAAGCTCTACCTTCGCAAACGCGAGCAGAGCGACCCCCGCGATCATGCCGGAGCCGGCGACGGCGACCACGAAAAGGCAACGCCGGCGACGGACCAACCGCCAGCCCCCGCAGGGGGCTAAGGGGCGAATGTCCAATGACTAAGATTCCAATCACCAATATTGGAGATTGAAATCTTGGTCATTGGTCATTAATTTCCGTTGTCGGTCAGCCAACTTTCTAAGGCCCAAGTCGGCCCTTGTCAGCGGCCGCGTCTATCGCCGACAATGCGGCCTCTGCGTTGGGCCCCAGCTCACCGCGGCCAGGCAATTGCGGCAGGCGGTGTTCCCCAATACACCCGATACATGGGCCACCCCCGATTCTCCCACCCCGAGAGGATACAACCGTGATCGTTGGCGTGCCGAAAGAAACCAAGCGTGACGAATATCGTGTGGCG
The DNA here is from genome assembly GCA_021413585.1 of Planctomycetia bacterium. Taxonomy (GTDB): domain Bacteria; phylum Planctomycetota; class Planctomycetia; order Pirellulales; family UBA7805; genus JAIOPX01. The sequence goes on along the minus strand of JAIOQB010000252.1, from coordinate 7,030 downwards.
ATGCTCCCCGTCGGCGTCGGTGAACTGACTCGCGCGGGCCACCACGTGCTGGTCCAGCGCGGGGCCGGCCTGGGTTCGGGCCTGCCCGATGCCGATTACGCCGCCGAGGGGGCCGAGCTGGTCGAAGAAGCGACCGAATTGTTTGCCCGCGCGGAGTTGATCATCAAGGTCAAAGAGCCGCAGCGCGAAGAGTGGCCGCTGCTGCGCTCGGGCCAAATCATTTTCACCTATTTTCATTTCGCCGCCGACCGTCCGCTGGTCGACGCCATGCTCACCAGCGGCGCCACGGCCGTGGCCTACGAAACGCTGCAGGACGCCAGCGGCGGGCTGCCGCTGCTCACGCCGATGAGCGAAGTGGCCGGCCGAATGAGCATTCAGGAAGGGGCCAAGTATCTTGAGCGGCCGCAGATGGGGCGCGGGATTCTGCTCGGCGGCGTGCCGGGGGTGGCGCCGGCCCACATTTCCGTCCTCGGCGGCGGCGTGGTGGGAGCCAATGCCGCCAAGGTGGCGGCCGGGTTTGGCGCCAGCGTGGGTTTGCTCGACATCAACATGGACCGACTGCGGTATCTCGACGACGTGATGCCCGCCAACGTCAATGTGCTCTACAGCGACCGCCACACGGTGCGCGAGCAATTGCAACGGGCAGACCTCGTGATCGGCGCCGTGCTGATTCCCGGCGCCAAAGCGCCACGGTTGATCGAGCGCGACGATTTGAAATTGATGAAGCCCGGCAGCGTGATCATCGACGTGGCGATCGACCAGGGGGGCTGCGTCGCCACCAGCCGCCCGACGACCCACAGCGAGCCGACGTACCTCATCGACGACGTGCTGCACTACTGCGTGACCAATATGCCCGGCGCGGTGGGCCGCACCAGCACGTTTGCCCTATGCAACGTGACGCTCCCCTGGGCGATGATCCTGGCCGCGCGAGGAATGCCGCAAGCCGCCGCCACGTCGGCGCCGATCGCCTCGGCCGTAAACATTTACAACGGCCAGATCACCAACCGCGCCGTGGCGGAGACGTTCAACTTGCCGTACAGTGCGTCGTTTGCGTAATCCAAATTTTCACCACAGAGACACAGAGAAAACCTAATGACCAATGACCAAAATTCCAATCTCCAATAAAGCCAATCACTTCACTATTGGTTATTGGAATTTGGTCATTGGTCATTTTCACTCGGTGCCTCTGTGTCTCTGTGGTTAACTTTCTTAACTACGAGATGAAATCATGACTGCTAAACCTTTAGTCGGCATCCTGATGGGAAGCGACAGCGACTGGCCCAAGATCGAGGGGGCCAAGAAAGCTCTTGATGAGTTCGGCGTCGGCTGCGAAGTCCACGTGATGAGCGCCCATCGCACGCCGGAGGCGGTCTGCACGTATGCCACGACCGCTGTCGAGCGAGGGTTGAAAGTCATCATCGCCGCCGCGGGGGGCTCAGCCCATCTGGCCGGTGTCGTCGCTGCCCACACGATTCTTCCGGTCGTCGGCATTCCGGTGCCGACCGCGGAACTGGGTGGCCTCGATTCCTTGTTGTCTACGGTACAGATGCCCGGCGACGTGCCGGTGGTCAGCGTGGCCGTCGGCATGGGTGGCCCACGCAACGCCGGCCTGTTCGCCGTACAGATCCTGGCCACCAGCGACGCCGCACTGGCGCAGAAGTTCGCCGACTTCAAGAATGCGCTGGTCGGCAAAATCGCCGCGAAGGACGCGGCGCTGCAAAAGACGCTTGGTGGATGATGTGTGATGCTGCGGAAAGCCCCGTTAGCCGCCGGTCCCCGACCGGCGCGAGCGGTGCGAGGCGGCAAACAGTGACGCGCCGCTCGGGGAGCGGCGGCTAACAGAGGATTACTTCGACCGGTAAACACGCATGCCGACTCCCACGCTCCACTGGTCCGGCGACGTCAACGGTTCGCTCGTCATCATCGACCAGACGCGTCTGCCCGGCGAGCTGGTCGAAATCGAACTGACCGACGTCGACCAGGTCTGGCACGCCATCCGCACCCTGCAAGTCCGCGGCGCACCGGCGATCGGGCTCTCCGCCGCGTATGGCGTCGTGCTCGGCGTGCGCGGCGCGGCCGGCGGCAGCGAAGCCGAACTGCGAACCCGGCTCAGCGAAGTGACCGTCCATCTGGCGGCCAGCCGCCCCACCGCCGTCAATCTCGCCTGGGCACTTAAGCGAATGCAGCAGGCCGCCGATCAACTTGCCGGCCGCACGCCCCCGGAGATCGTGGCCGGCCTGCTCGCTGAAGCCCACGCCATCTACGAGGAAGACCGCGCCATGTGCCGCGCGATCGGCCGGCACGGGGCGCCGCTGCTGGCCGACAACTCGGGTGTGCTCACGCACTGCAACGCCGGGGCCCTGGTCACCGCCGATTACGGCACGGCGCTGGCGCTGATCTTCGTGGCACACGAGTCGGGCAAGCGGCTGCACGTGTACGTCGACGAAACGCGGCCGCTGCTGCAAGGGGCTCGGCTGACCGCCTGGGAACTCGTGCAGCGCGGCGTGCCCGCCACGCTGATCTGCGACTCGATGGCCGCCCAGGTGATGCGCGAGGGGCGCGTGCAGGCAGTGGTCGTCGGCGCCGACCGGATCGCGGCCAACGGCGACGTTGCCAACAAGATCGGCACGTATCAAGTCGCCCTGGTCGCCGCGGCCCACGGCGTGCCGCTGTACGTCGCCGCGCCGACCAGCACGTTCGACCTGTCGCTGACGACCGGCGATGCGATTCCGATCGAGCAACGCGACCGCAGCGAAATCACCCACGGCTTCGGCCGCGCCACCGCGCCGGAAGGAGTCGGCGTGTACAATCCGGCGTTTGATGTGACGCCAGCCCGATTGGTTTCCGCCATCATCTGCGAACGGGGCGTCATTCAACCGGTCAACGCGGAACGAATCGCCGCGATGCTTGCTAAATAGCCCCCGGCTCCGCCGGGGGGTCAACCCGGCCGAACAGCCGGCCCTTATTACTACTTCTTCTTTATCTCATCTCGATACGGCTTGTGCGATTTATACAAGTCGAGCAGAAATCCCCACTTCTTCTTTTGCTCGGGCGAGTAGGATTCGTTAGCTTTCGTCTGCCACTTAACTGCCTCGTCGAAGTTGCCGACCTCCGCATACGCTGCCGCGAGCGTGCCGAGGTAGGTTCCATCGTTATTCCCTTGATCTCCGCGCAATTGGATCGCGCGTGTCGCATATTGAACTGCCTTGTCACCGTTGCGATACTTTGCATCCGGACAGGTACTCATGAGTCTCGCCAGTCGACGGTAGGCAACGGGCTCGTCCGGATCAAGCTGAATGCCTTTGTTGAGGTCTTGCGACGCTCCGTCATAGTCCTCCAACTTTGAACGAGCTAATGCCCGTGCTACAAAATTCCGTCCGCTCTTCGGATCGAACTGTATTGCGTCGTTGAAATCGGCAATCGCGCCATTGTAGTCTTCATTTTTCAATCGCAACTCACCGCGGATACGGTAGTAAATGGACCTTTTTGGATTCAGCCCGATTGCTTTATCCATGTCGGCAATGGCCCCGTCATAGTCTTTTTTCTCCTCTCGAGCATAGGCACGCCCTGAAAAGAACTTTGGATTATTTCGGTCAAGATTGACCGCCGCGGTAAAGTCCTCAATGGCGCCGTCCGAATCTCCCTTCTTCATCCGGGCGAATCCACGGTCGCACCAATAAAAAGCGTGCTTGGGTTGGAGTCGAATTAGGTCTGTATAGTCCGCGATTGCACGGTCGTACTTCTTTTCTTTAAGCGCACCTTCCGCACGAAAACTTAATGAGAAAAGAAATGAATCATCCGGCTTCTGTTGGAGACGTTGTGTGTAATAGTCGAATGCGTGCTCAACGGAAACTACAAACTTAGCGTCCAGCCATCCACGACCCGAGCCTTCGATCCTGATCTGGTCACCGCTGACCTCCAGGACCGTCAGCGATTCGCCTTCAATTGCATTCCCAACCTTCTTGCCATCAATGGTTAGCGATGCATACGAAATCGCGACCACTCGATCACCTACACGGTAAGGCGAGGGATGTGAGCAGCCTGTGCAGAGTAATACAACCGTAAGGCAGCCCAGTAAGAGCTTCAATCCTTGGATGCCCGGTTGTGTTGATTTGCCCTGCATATTTGCGCTGCCAGTGGTACCTGATCCTTGCTTCTACGGCTTCGACAAATCCGTAATGAACTTGGCGTAATTCGACACGATATTGATCACGATCGCGCCGATGATCACCGCCACCAACCCCCACACGAGAAAACCGGCCACCACGGCCAGCATCGCCAGCGCCGCGCGGGCACGGTCTTGATACTCGTCGCTCTGGCGCAGCAAGGTCTCGGGCAACTGGCCCGACTGCTCGCCGACGTCCACGGCGTCCAGCAGTTCCTGCGGCAGCACGCGGCAGGGGACGAGCGCTTCGTGAATTGTTTGCCCCCCCTCAATTCGGCTCACAATCCTTGGAATCTGTTCGGTAAAGATCGCGCTGTGCGTGCTGCGGAATCCGGCGGCGATCGCGCGGCGGATCTCCATGCCCGACTCGAGCGACAGCCCCAGCGCCCAAGTCAGCCGCGATAGCGCCACCATCTGCAACGTGTGGCCTAGGAACGGCGTGCTATAGACCAACCGTTGCAGCGGCCCCGTCCAGGCCGCTTCGCTCATGAGGATTCGCACCGCGCCGACGATCAGGATTCCAATGCCCGAGATGATGGCGATATAAATCGCCAGACCACGGTTACCGTACATCTTGGGGCCCAGCCCCAACATGTCGAACGGGAGATTGCCGCCGGCGATCACTCCTAGAATCCAGATCATGAATCCGACGATCACGATCGCGGCGCCCAACTGGATCATCGGCCAGGTGATGCCGGCGATGAACTGCCGCCGCAGCCGAACTTGATGCTCGTAGTGATCGGCCAGCCTCGCAAATGCCTCGGGCAGCTTGCCGGTTTCATCTCCCAGCGCCACCAGCTCGCGAAACAGCGACGGAAAATATTCTCCCGTCAGGTTCACCGCGTCGGCCACCGTGCCGCCGCTGGCCACTTCGCCGGAGAGCGCCAGAAACCGATCGCGCACGTTGCGCGGGGCGCGCTCCGCCTCGCGAACCATCACCGTGCGCACATCCACGCCAGCGGCCAAGGCGGTCGATAAACGCCGACAGAGAGCGGCAAGCGGTTTGTATCCAATGCGGGCCATGTGTGAGGCTCAAACTTTCGTAGCAGTTTCAATCGGGGTGATTGGCCCCCGTCACCACCGCTTGATTCTAACCGCTCGCCGCTCGGTTCACCGCGCCAGGGTGACAAATTGCCGCGTGAAAGAGGGCATTCCGGGGGCCTGCTCGCCTCGCGGCGCAACCTGCTACACTATACGGCTTTCCCGGCGGGAATCATTGCCTCTGCCGGCGATTTGAATCAGCGATCAGCCGCCGGCCCGCGATGAAAGAAAATACCAAGTCACCGCAAACCGCAAAGGCCCGCCCCAAGGCGCCGGCCAAATCGCCTCGCGGCACGGCGTCGCACGACGCTCCCTACGACACGGTGGCCATCGTCGGCGCCGGCCTGATCGGCGGCTCCATCGGCCTGGCTCTTCGCGAGCGCGGCCTGGCGCGGCACGTCATCGGCATTGGCCGCCGTGCTGAAAGCTTAAAGCTGGCTCTCGACCGTGGGGCCGTCAGCCGGGTAACGCAGAATTTGGCCGAAGGAGTGGCGGACGCACAACTGATTGTCGTCTGCACGCCCGTGGAGTCGATCGTCGAGCACGTGACAGCGGCGGCCGCGGCGTGTCGGGCCGGGGCGCTGATCACCGACGCGGGGAGCACCAAGCGGCAGATTGTTAACGCGCTCAGCGGACGAATGCCGCGCGGCGTGCGATTTGTCGGCGGACATCCGTTGGCGGGTGGCGAGCAAAGCGGTCCGCTGGCCGCCCGCGCTGACCTGCTTATCGGCAAAACGGTGGTGCTCACCCCCACCAGTGCGAACACGTCGGCCGACCGCCGCGACGCGGCCACGTTTTGGCTCGCCCTGGGGGCCAACGTGATCGAAATGTCGGCCGCGGCCCACGACCGCGCGGTGGCCACCACCAGCCATTTGCCCCACCTGGTGGCGGCGGCGATGGCGGCCGCCACGCCGCAAAAGCTGCTGCCATTGGCGGCCGGCGGCTGGCAAGACACCACCCGCGTGGCGGCGGGCGACGTGGACCTGTGGATGCAGATCCTGCGGACCAACCGGGCCGACGTCTTGAAGTCGCTCGGCGAGTTTGGGAAAGTGGTGGCCTCGTTCGACTCCGCGCTGCGTAAAAACGACGACAAGAAGCTTGCTCAATTGCTACGCCAGGCCAAACGGATACGCGATGCTGTGGGAAATTGATATCGCTCCCCGAGCGGGACTGCCGAACCGAGCCGCCGAGGCTGTTGCCGCAGCCGCGGCCGACCTGGGCCTCCGCGACCTGAAGCTGTCCGCCTCGCCCGGCTATCTGGTGCAGGGGGACATCTCCCGAGCGCAGATCGAACGGATCGCCGCGGCCCTGCTGGTCGATGGCGTTGTCGAAGAATCGCTGATCGCGCCGGTCGGCGATCCGGCCCTGGCCGTTTCGCCCGCTCAACTGCCGCAACTGGTCTATGTTCTTCCCAAGCCGGGCGTGATGGACCCGGTGGCCCAAAGCGCGATCGACGCGGCGGCCGACTTGGGTTTGCCGGTCGAGACCGTCCGCACGCTGAAAAAATACTGGCTGCCGCAGCTCAACGAAACGTCGCTGTCGCTCATTGCCCGCAAGATTCTGGCCAACGACGCCATCGAGCAGGTGATCGTCGGCCCGCTGCCGTTCACGCGGCTGGAGATCGGCCGGCCAGGGCAGTTTGAATTGAGGCATGTGCCGATCCGCGAACTGAGCGATGCCGACCTGGTGCGGCTCTCGCGCGAAGGGCAGTTGTATCTGCAACCAGCCGAGATGCAGGCCATCAGGGCCTACTACCGCGAATTGGGGCGCGAGCCGACCGACGCGGAGCTGGAATCCCTCGCTCAAACTTGGAGCGAGCATTGC
>JAIOQB010000251.1 GCA_021413585.1 Planctomycetia bacterium | reverse complement strand
TTGTTACACAAACAATGGCCACATTTCAACAAAAAAGCGGTGAACTTTGCTCGCTCACGGCGGAAATTATTTTGCCGATTTTCAGCCCGTGGCCAAGAAAAAACCTTGACACGTCTGGGGGCAACCGGCCCTCAAGCGGATAAACACTCGTCCGTTCACTTGGTTCGCGGCCTCTTGCTAGAATGCAGGCCATGGAAGAGAAGCCAAAACGCCGCCGCTTCCAATTTAGCCTGCGGACGTTGCTGGTCGTGGTGGCGGCTGTGGCCGTGCCACTGGGCTGGTGGTCGTGGAAGGCCGAGAAACAGCGCAAGGCGGTGGAAATATTGAAACCAAATGCGGTCATTTGGTATTGGGGGGAAGAAAGCCATCACGTTGCTTCTGAGCCCTCAATTCTGCATTGGCGATACAAAGTGCGCTCTATTTCCATTCTCAGGCGAATAACAGATAGGGAAATTGCGGCTTTGCAAGCACTAGATGGGCTAGAAGAGGTGCGCGTGGCGGGCACGGATGTCGAACGAGTTGAGGCTGCATTACCCAATTGCCCAGTAAAAATAAACTGGCGCTAAAACTTCCCATGATCCCGCCCCGCTTCCAGTTCACGCTCAGCGGGATGCTCTGGGCGACGATGTGGCTGGCGGTGGGGATGGCGGTCACCAGCTACTCGCAAAGCCCTTTCTTTTGGGAATGGCCAGCACGATGGGAAATTTATCTCACGACGCCAATGTTTACTTCGATGTTGGCGACATTCTGCTTATGCGCGGCAGCCGGTGCAACGACGGGGAGGCATCGTAAAGGAATCGTGCTTGGTCTGATTGCTGTTGCTGCGATATCGGTCTGGAACATCATCTATGAAGTCACGGGGCACTATCATACTCCGGGGCCTCCCCGCATCACGTTCCCCCAGTATCCCCCACCAAGGCCGTGATTCTTTCTAAGGTAAGTCACCCCGCACACAGGATTAAGACACTACCAGACTCCAGTGGCACTTCGGCCGGGAAGTGACTAAGATCAAATCTGCCCGTTGCTCCGAGGTATGGCGTGTGAGCATTGCACGTCGGCCGGACCGAATGCCGTTTTTTAACCCGCCTGTGTCGAAACTCGCCCGAAAACGTTTGACGATCGCCCTGGCCGTGGGCTACACCGTGCTGACGGTGCTCATCGGCGGCGGGCATTCGTTTCTGCATGACCATGGTTCTCACGAGCACGGTACGGCCGAGCACGACGCGCACGGCCACGATCATGCGGCGGCAGACGTAGCGCACACGCATTCTGACGCCGATTTGCAATCGGCATCGTGCGAGTCCGGACTGCCTGAGTCCGACCCCACGCATTCCGATCACGACGAAAGCCACTGCTGGGTCTGCCAATACCTGGCCACCGCGTCGTTGCCAGTGACGATCACCACGCTTCCGGCGGCCCCCGAGTGGCGCCGGCCATATTTCTGCTGCGAAACGCCCTGCCCTGCGACTGTCTTCGCCGCCGAGCATCCGGCCCGCGGCCCTCCTCTCTCCGCCTGACTATCGCGTCGGGCGTTCTGTCGTCGATCGGCCGTTTGAGGCTGCGCATGGATTGATTTCATGCGCAAGTCGCTGCGCTGATCGAGGGCGGATTTCTATCCGTTTCATTTCGTCGGGATGTGCCTCTGGACACGTCACGGCGTTGATCGAATCCGAGGAGAGCAATCATGCTGCGCAAACTGAGCGGCCATTCGTCGTCATTTTCCAATTCGCACGTTTCCATTCGATCCAAGACCGCGCCCCGGCGGGCGTTCACGCTCGTCGAACTGCTCGTCGTAATCGCGATCATCGGCATCTTGATCGCCCTGCTGCTGCCGGCGATCCAGGCGGCTCGCGAGGCGGCCCGCCGCACGCGTTGCAAAAGCAACTTGCGGCAGATCGGCGCGGCGATGCATCTCTATGAAAACGCCCAACTGGCGTTTCCGCCAGGCTTCGTCTCCGACGCCGCCGTGGTCAACGACCCGGGCACGGGACCGGGCTGGGGATGGGGTGCCCGCATCCTGCCGTACCTGGAATTGGGCTGGGTGAAGTTCGACCTGAAGAGCGACATCACCGATCCGTACCTCTGCCCTTCCGACTCCCCGGCCAGCCCGACGTTCACCGCCACCGACGAAATCGGCAACGACCTGACGCAATTGGCGTTCTCGAACTACGTCGGTGTGGCCGGCACTCACGAGGTGACCGGCTATCCCGACACGGCCGAAGGGGTGCTGTACCGCAATCACGGTGTGTCGATCCGCGAAATTATCGACGGCACCAGCCACACACTCCTCGTTGGCGAGCGGTGCAGCCGCAGATCGCCACAGACCACTTGGGTCGGCGCGCTGACAGACGCCAGCGTGCCGCCGAAGAATCCCGGCTATGACGCTGAAGGCCCGCCGGTGCTCGTGCTGACCAACACGGGCGAAGCGTCCGAGCGGCGCGTTCCCAACAACGCCATGGACCACGTCGAAGACGCCAACAGCGAGCATCCGCTGGGCGTGAACTTCGTGTTCTGCGACGGCGCGGTGCATACGATCAACAACGACATCGATCCGGCCGTGTGGGAGGCGCTGGGGACCAGGGCGGGACGGGATTCGACGGGGGATTATTGACGCATAAGTTGCGCGTTTGGCGACGCGCTCTGCTGCGCGTCGCGGCTAAATGGGCGTGAATTATTCGCGGTTTAGCCGCGACCCGCAGGGGAGCGAGTCGCCTGGAGTGGTGCTGCGCGCTATAATGGCGGTGCAATGCGGCGGCGCGGAGCGACCTGGTGCTGCTGGCACTGGCAAAGCCAGTGGCACACGAGCTACGGCGAAAACCAGGGACGAGGTTGCTGGTTGTGTCGCGTTGTTGGTGAAAATTCAACTTTCCTGACGTGTACCGTGAGCCACTCCGTGAATCATCCCACCGACGCTGCCCCTTCGACCTCCACCCTGCCCCGCACTCTCGCCCAATTGCAACAGACCGGCTGGCAGAGCAAATCGGTCAAGGAGGAAATCCGCGACAATCTGCTGGCCATGCTGCGTGGCGGTGAAGAGTTGTTCCCGGGCATCATCGGCTTCGACGATACGGTGGTACCCGAGATCTGCATCGCTCTGCTCGCGGGGCACGACATGCTGTTCCTGGGCGAAAAGGGTCAGGCCAAAAGCCGCCTGATGCGGCTGCTGGTCCGGTTTCTCAATCCGCTCGTTCCGTACCTCGATTTGCCCGACTCGCCGGTTCACGACGATCCGCTGCACCCGATCAGCCGCGCGGGGCGGCGGGCGATCGCCGAGCGGCCGGCGGCGGAAATCCCCATCGGCTGGTGGCCTCGCGACGAGCGGTATGCCGAGCGGCTGGCGCCCGGCACCAAGTTTGCCGACGTGATCGGCGAGATCGACCCCTCGCGCCTGGCCGGCGGCACCAGCATGTCGGCCGAAGAGGCCCTGCATTTTGGCCTGATCCCGCGGATGCACCGCGGGATCTTTGCGATGAACGAGTTGCCGGAGCTGGACGAGCTGGTGCAGGTGGGTTTGTTCAATATCCTGGAAGAGCGCGACGTGCAGATCCGCGGCTATCCAATCCGGTTTGACCTCGACGCGCTGATTTTGTTCTCGGCCAACCCGGCCACGTTCAACCGCAGCGGCAAGGTGATTCCACAGTTGAAGGACCGCATCGGCTCGGTGATCCACACGCACTATCCTCGCGACCGCGACCTGGGCATTCAAATCATGGAGCAGGAGTCGGGGGCCGATTTCGACGGCGACTTCCCGGTGGTGATTCCGTATTTCATGCGGCAAGTAGTCGAGCAAATCAGCATCGCCGCCCGGGCGTCGAAATATGTCGACCATCAATCGGGCGTGAGCGCCCGGCTGAGCATTGCCAACTATCGCACGATGATCGCCAGCGCCCGGCGGCGCGGCGCGGTGCTGGGGGAACAACCGGCCGTGCCGCGGATCAGCGACCTGGGGCATTTGTACGCGTCGTCGCTGGGGAAGCTGGAACTCGACCTGATGGGAAGCCATCAGATGACAGAGCGGCAAGTCCTCGACGCCGTGCTGGCCGAAGCGATCCGCACCGTTTTCGAAGAGTACGTCGAGCAACACGGCCTGGCGGAAATCGGCGCGGTGTTCGGTCAGGGGGTCAAGATCGAAGTGGGCGACATGCTCCCCTCGTCGCACTACGCCGAGCGGCTGCAACGCGTCCCGCCGGTGTGGGACAAAGCATTCGAAGTCAACGCCAGCGGCGACGCCGGCGTGCGCGCGTCGTGCGTCGAGTTCGTGCTGGCGGGATTGTATGCGACGGACCGCATCAGCCGGGCGCAGAAGCATGGGAGAATCATCTACGAGGTTTAGCCGCGACGCGCAGCGGAGCGCGTTTCACACCGCGTCAAAATCGCGTTCCAATCGTATTTAACTCACATTTAAACCATCAACCGCCCTTCAATCTCCCATGGTCCACGGCTACCACCTCATCTTCGGCATGTACGGTTTCTGGCTGCCGAACGATCCGCGCGGTTCGTGGTCGGATTTTGTCGGCAAATGGGAATTGTTGCGTTTCGGCAAAGCGACCAAGGTGACAACGCCGCGATCGCTTGCGCACGAGCCGCACGATCACAGCGAGCGATTGGCGGCGAAGAAACTATTGAAATATCCGCCGGTAAGCCTTAACGGCGTTCAGGCCCGCGCGGTCGGGCGTGGATTCGGCACATTATCGGAGAAGAGCAAAATCGTCATTTGGGCCTGTGCCATCATGCCAGAACACGTTCATCTGGTCATAGCACGCCACCGCCTGAGAATTGAGCGGATTGCCATCGCACTGAAGAGTGCCGCCACACGACAAGCGATGGACGAGGATGTGCATCCGCTGAAGGAATATCGTGAGGAGGGGCAGCGGCCACCAAAGATGTTTGGCCGCGGCGAGTGGAAGGCGTATTTGGACGACGCGGACGATATCGGACGGGCGATTGCATACGTCGAAAATAATCCGATCCGGGAAGAAAAGCCGCCGCAGCGGTGGTCGTTTGTTCGGAGGTTTGAGGGGATTTGATGACGCATAATACGTGGTTCGAGGAAACGCGCTCCGCTGCGCGTCGCGGCTAAACATTATGAACACACCGAAACACACCGGCGGGATCATCCACACGTACCAGCGGTACGATCCCAAATCGTTTCCCAGCCCGACGCAGCCGCCGCCGGATCTGGTCTCGCCGGCGCTGGAGCATCTGTTGATGTTCGGCTCGATGCGGGATCTGACGCCCGAGGAACTGGCCCGGGCGGTGCGGCTCGATCCGCGCGAGATCGCCGGGATGGGGCCGAGCCTCGACGCGCTGTTGGCCATGTTGCGGGAGCGGAAACGCAAGATACTTGAAAAGTACGAAACGGCTCGCGTGCAGCAACTGGCCCAGCGGGCGTATCGCGACTACGGCCAGCAGATCAAGTTGCCCAAGCCGCTCCGCAAGCCGTTTCACGATGCTTTTCGCGACGAGCAGATTCGCGACCTCGAGCGGCTGTGGTATCGCACCGGCGACGATCGCTCGCCGCTGGCGCGGCAACTCGTGCAACTGATCGAAACGCTGGCCGAAAAATATCAGGTGGACGAGTTGGCGGGCAGATACCCGTTCACCGGCCGGACGCCGCTGACCGTGCCCGAGGCGCTGGCGGTTAAGGAAGAACTCGAGAAAATCGACGACCTGATCAAGCAATTGGAAGAAGCCCGCGAGTCGGGGCAGATCGGCCTGGTGGACCTCGACGCCCTGGCGGAGTTCGCCGAGCCGGGCGAGATCGACGAGCTCAGCGCGTTGCAGCAGCAAGTGCAGGACTTGCTGCGCGAAATGGCCGAGCGCCAAGGGCTCGATTTCAAGAACGGGCAATTCCGTCTGACCCCGCAGGCGATGCGGTTGTTTCAAGGCCGGCTGATGGAGCGGATCTTCAGCCAGTTGGCCCCGTCGCGCTCCGGCCGCCACGCTGGGCCGGTGGTGGGCGAAGGGGCGGTGGAGCTGCCGCAGACGAAGCCGTATGAGTTCGGCGACTCGGTGGCCAACATGGACCTCACCGCGTCGTTCACCAACGCGTTGATCCGCAGCGGACCGGGTCTGCCAATTCAACTCAAGTCGGAAGACATGGTGATCCACCGCACGCGCAACGCGCCCAAGTGCGCCACCGCGGTGCTGATGGACATGAGCGGGTCGATGCGCTACGACGGCCAGTACATCAACGTCAAGCGGATGGCCCTGGCGCTGGAAGGCCTGATTCGCCGCGAGTATCCAGGCGACTACCTGCAATTCATCGAGATGTACACGTTCGGCAAGCCGCGGGCAGCGTCCGAGATCGTGTCGCTGATGCCGAAGCCGGTGACGATGTCTGATCCGTACATCAACTTGTGGGCCGACATGAGCCGCGATGACATCAGCGAGCAGCAGATCCCGCCCCACTTCACGAACATCCAGCATTCGCTGCAACTGGCCCGGCAGTTTTTGTCGGCGCAAGACACGCCCAATCGGCAGGTGATTTTGATCACAGACGGCCTGCCGACCGCGCATTTCGAGGGCTCGCGGCTGCATTTGATTTATCCCCCCGACGACCGGACGGCCGACGCCACGCTCCGCGAAGGGCAACTCTGCCGCCGCGCCGGCATCACGATCAACATTTTTTTGCTGCCGAGCTGGTCGCAATCGCGCGAGGATATTCAGTTTGCCTATCGGCTGGCCGAATCGACCACGGGACGGGTGTTTTTCACGGCGGGAAAAGATTTGGATCGGTATGTGGTGTGGGATTATGTTTCGCGGCGACGCGAGATTATTGCTTAGGCTTGTCAGTTGTCCGTGGTCAGTTGCTAGTTATCAACGGACCACGGACCTATAGCTTCCCACTCTCCCCAAAAAAGTGCTTGATGGCACTTGGCTGCTGCAATTCGAGGGTACTGAAACGATACTTCTGCTTGCCGAACAGCACGTCGGGGGGATGGAAATACTTGCCCGTTTCGAGCGCGTCTTCCGGCCGGGGCATGATGCCCGGGGGGCGCTCCGTGCTGTGCGACAACAGCCAGACGTGATACTTGCCCGGCGGCAGGTACAGGAAGAACTGCCCCGTGTCGCTGCTGCGGGCGTACTCGCCCCCCAAGTCGCGAATTGCTTTCACAATGGCATGATCGTCCTTCGGCGCGGGACGCTGTGGAATCAGGTCGATTGGAGCCAGCGGCCGCGGCGGCAGCTTGTCCATGGGCATGACGATCACCGCCGCGTCCTTGTCCGGCACCTCGCCGGCCGGCGACTTGTAGGTCAGTTGACCGGCCAGTTCGATCAGCCGCGTTGGCGCTGCGGCGGCAGGCGAAGTGCGCGCCACGTCGGCCGCCGGTTGCCGGCCGATGAGCAGCCCCGCCACAAACGCGGCAGTCGCCACGCCGGCGAGCAGGCCGCCCTGCACGTAGACCAGCCAACGCGGAATGGCCAATCGCCGCGGGTCGACGTCGGCACCGAGTTGCCGCGTCTCGGAAGCGGTGATCGTAATTGTCGATGCTGTTGTCGATGGCGTTGTGGAAGTTGCTCGATCCGGAGCGACCGGTTTGACGAAGGGTCGCTTGGCGGCTTCTGGCTTCGCAGGGTCTGACTTCACGGCGCCGAGTTTTACCGCGACCGATTTTGTGGAGTCCGACTTTCCGCTGTCTTTTATCGCGGCGTCTGGCTTCGGAACATCTGCCTTGGCGGTCGATCCCTTCGAGTCCGATGGCTTGATCGCCGTTCCCGGCGCTGGTGTCGACTTCAACGACGGCGGCGTGACGGGCGTCTCAGGCGAGGACTTCGCCGCGACGGGCGCGATCGGCGCTATCGGCTGTTCCCCGGCAACTGGAGTTGGTACAGCAGCCAAGTCGCCTGCCTCCTCCTCGCACGCCAGCGGCTCCGACGCCGATTCATCCAGCGGCCCTTGGCCCCAGCCGGCGGCCGGCTCGCCCGCTTTGGAGACCTGGTCTCCACTGGGAATGCTGAACGATTGCCGGCAGCGAGGGCATTTCAGCCGCTGGCCCGCCTTCTCATCCGCTGCCCGCAATGATTGTCCGCAACCAGGGCAGGCGAAGCGAATGGACATGGCAAAAGTGGGCTGCGTTCAGTCGCCGGAAACAAGTAGCGTGGGTGCTTGCACCCACGACGTCATCCGTGGGTGCGAGCACCCACGCTACGCGGATGTCGAATGCCCGAACAAGCCTAACAGATCACTCCCTACCGGGCGAGCTACTCCCCCTGCCCTGCCGACTCCTCGTCGATCGGCTCATCGCCCAAATCGTGGAAATCGTCTCCCTGCTTGGCGGTGGAATGGTTCGTGCCGGTGGGCGAGTTGCCCCCCAGGGATTGAATGCCCAGGACGATCACCAGCAGCACCAGATCGAGGATCCAGGCCAGGCCCAGGCACAACGCCACGCGGGACAGAACGACGGCCGCCGCGTCGTCGCGCATCGCGCCCAGCAGGGCGGCCGCTCCGTAAACCACGGCAATCGCGATCGGCAGCACTACGGCCGCCAGCAACATGCGTATAAGGAGAGGGCGTGAAATCACTTTTAGCACCGGAAAAGTCTTCCCAAACCGCTCATTTTGGCAGGCTTGCAGGGGTGCTGTCAATCGTGCGCTATTTTTCAGCTAGCTTTAAAAACAGCGAGAAAAACACGCTTCATGCTGCATGGATTTCCAAAAAGCATGGATTGAAAAACGCGAAAAACCGGGCGATTATCATGCTAGCGCAACATCAATGAGCGCAAGCGAGGGGGGAGTATGGAAAGCGATGCCCCTCGCTTGCACGTCAGGCTAGTGAGCGGTTCATTACGCCAGGACGGATTCGGGTAGGAAGTCAGTTGAGTGGAAGCAGCAATGAACGACGGCCAACCGAGTCGGCGGGAAACGCGGTCCGGGCAACACGCCTTCCGGCGCATCGCATGTTGCGGCCTGACCCTCTGGCTGTTCGTCTTCTGCACCAACGCCCCCGCCGCCAAACTTATCCTAAAGAACGGCCTCGAGTTGGAAGGGGATTTGGCCCCACTGGGGAGCATGATGCCCGGCGCGGCTGGGGCCGACTCGGACGACGGCGGCAAGTTGATCGAATTTGTCGACAACGGGTTGACGCGCACTTACGTCTCGCTGCACCAGGTCAAGCAGGTGATCGACAACGCTGGCGACGTGCAGCAGAAGATCAAGGTGCCGCAACCGATTGCCGAGGGGGGAAAGCAGGTCCTGTCGCTCGGGCCGTTTGCTCTGAAGCCGCCGCCGCTCGATC
Organism: Planctomycetia bacterium; assembly: GCA_021413585.1. Lineage (GTDB taxonomy): Bacteria > Planctomycetota > Planctomycetia > Pirellulales > UBA7805 > JAIOPX01. The sequence goes on along the minus strand of JAIOQB010000251.1, from coordinate 7,838 downwards.
CGTTCGGCCGCCGCACGATCCGCATTCTACTGGCCGATGGGCCGGTCGACATCGTGCAGGGCGTGACCCTGGTCACCCCTCGCTACTACGAACTCCGCACGCTCAACGTCGGCCAGCGCCTGCTGCTGGTTCAGAAGTACGCCTTAAGCAATCTCCCGTCCGACGTGCTGGCCCGGATCATGGCCTACGCCATGCACGACCAGAAACCCGAGGCGCGGAAGAGCGTCGTTCAATTGTACCTCGAGTCCGATCGCTTTGGCGACGCCCAACGCGAGCTGACCGACCTGATGACCAAACATCCAGAAATCGAGGGCTTGGACTCGATTCAAAAGCAACTCCGCCAACTGCAGGCCAACGTCGTGCTGGACGAGTTGAAAATGCGCGCCAAGGTAGGGCAGCACCAACTGGTCCGCGCCATGCTGGAAAAGTTTCCCACCGAAGGCGTCAACGGCGAAACGCTGTTCAAGGTCCGCGAGATGCTCAAAGAGTATGTCGAGGGAGAACAGCAACTGGACAAGCTGCGAGCGGAACTCAAAGCCCTGCTGGCCGATGTCAAAGAGACCGCCGCCCGGCAGAAACTCGCGCCGCTGGTGGAAGAGATCTGCGCCGACTTGAACTACGGCAGCCTGCCGCGGCTCTCCGCGTATCGGCGGCTCTCAAGCGATCCCAAGATGCCGCCGGCGGAAAAGCTTTCGCTGGCGGTCAGCGGCTGGCTGATGGGGGCCGACAACGCGCTCAATTCGTTTGTCCACGCTCAATCGTTGATCGACGTGCGGCAGTACGTTCGCAAGTATTTGAACGAGCCGCTCAAAAGCGAACGGGCGGAATATCTGGCTCGGATTCGCTCGCAGTCGGCCGGCACGCCGCCGCTGGTGGCCAAGCTGATGTCGTTCATGAAGCCGCCGCTGCCGCTGCCCGAAACGTCCGGCGGCGTCGCAGGGTACTACGAGCTGACGGTGCCGGGGCGCGACAAGGAAGTGGACACCACGTACTTCGTACAACTGCCGCCGGAGTACGATCCGTATCGCCGGTATCCGGTGGTCCTCTCGCTACACGGCCTGACGACCGACGGGCCCAAACAGATTGACTGGTGGGCCGGCAGCGTCGGCAAAAACGGCCAGCGGATGGGGCAGGCCAGCCGCCAAGGGTACATCATCATCGCGCCCAACTGGACGAAGGCGGGGCAGCGGAAGTACGAATACTCGGCCCGCGAGCATGCCCTGGTGCTCGACGTGCTGCGCGACAGTTGCCGCCGCTTCTCGATCGACACCGACCAGGTGTTCCTCAGCGGCCATGCGTTGGGGGGCGACGCGGCGTGGGACCTGGCCCTGGCGCATCCCGACCTGTGGGCGGGCGTGATTCCGATCGTGGCCACCGCCGACACCGGCAAATACACCTATTGCAAGCTCTACTGGCCGAACGCCCATTACGTGCCGTTTTATTTCGTCGGCGGCGAATACGACGGGCCGCAGCGAGCGAAGAACTCGCCGCTGTACGATCGTTACCTGCGCAGCCTGCGGTTCGACGCCACGGTGGTGGAATACCTGGGGCGAGGGCACGAAAGCTTTTCCGACGAAGTAGTGCGGATCTTCGAGTGGATGCAGAAGCATCATCGCAACTTCTTCCCCAAGGAGTTCGAGTGCGCCACGATCCGCTCGTTCGACAATTACTTCTGGTGGCTGGAGATCAACGGGTTTCCCAAGTCCACCGTAGTGGATCCCGAAGACTGGCCCGGCAAAGGAATCCGCACGCTCAAGATCACCGGCAACATCCGCAGCAGCGGCGGCACCACTACCGTGACGGCCACCACGGGGCGCGGCGCGGCGACCATCTGGCTTTCTCCGGAACTGGTCGATTTCAACAGCCGAATTCGCGTGAAGGTCATCGGCCGCGGACCCGAAGTGAGCAACCCGCCCCCCGACGTCGGCGTGATCCTGGAAGACGCCCGCACGCGAGGGGACCGGCAGCATCCGTTTTGGACGCGGGTGGATTTTCAGTGAGGAAATGCGTCGCGCGCTCACGCCCAGCAGCATAGTCGACAATATGGAAATCAGATATAGCGTCTTAGCCCGAGATCGCACATTTGCGCGTGCAATGCGTCGAATCAGACCACGATTTGAACCCTTGAGGCAAGCCATCGAAATGACAGCGTTGGTGAATCCGATTCATAGCGCGATTCTGGTTGGAATTACCGATGAAAAGACACCGCAGTTCTTTGAAGACGTACCTAATGATGACGGGGGTTTTCAGATAATAGCTGGTTGCACATCCACGGAGTCCGATGCCCAATTAGCGGATGATGTCTTTAACATTCTCCACAGGGCAGCAATGGCATGCCCCTTTTCAAATGCAGACCGTCATTTGGTTGACAAAGTCTTCGAACAATTTGAAGCGAGCTTTAAGGATGACTCGCCGCGGTAGATCCCGTCTGCCGGAGGGGATCTTACGGTTTGGCCAAGCCAACTCGCAGGTTCAGGTACCGCCCGGCAGGCGGAACCTACCGGTATTTTCCTCGTGCGGCGAAACCTCCTCCCCGTTGCCGGGTTTCATTCTCTGCGTGGCGAATAGAACAAACCGTGGGTGCAAGCACCCACGCTACACCTTGGAAGGAGAATTCCTGTGAAGAAGCTGTGGGCATTGGCGATTGGTGCGTTTACCTTGGCTGCATTGTGCTCCGCGATGGCGTTGGCGCAACCACCCGAAGGCCAGCCGGGGGAAGGTCCACCGCCGCGCGAGGGGGGCGGGCCTGGCGTTCGGGAAGGTGAGCCCGGGCCTGGACATCCGCGCCCGCGGCCGTGGGAGCCGGGTAAGGTGATGCCACCGCATGTGCAGCACGCCCTGGAGTTGAGCACCGATCAGCAGAAACAGATTGCCGATCTGGAACACGAAGTGCACGACAGGATCATGAAGATTCTCACTGACGAACAGAAGTCCAAGCTCAAAACGTTGCGCCCCATGGGCCCGCCGCAGGGTGAAGGACAGGGTCAAGGTCAGGGCCGCCGCGGCCGCCGCCCCGGCCCGCCGCGTGGCGAGCAAAACGGCGGAGGCCCGGATGGTGCCGGACAAGATGATGGCCCGCCGCCGCGCGGTCAAAACGGCGGCCCCCCGCCCCGCCGTCCCGCCGGTCCGCCGCCGGAAGAAAACTGATCGCAGTTAAGCGGCCGCCTCAGTGGGCCACGAAATTTTGTTAGCCACAAAAAACACAAGAAGCACAAAAAAGGTGGCCCTCGCGCCTTCCTTCTTTTGTGTTTCTTGTGCCTTTTTGTGGCAAAAAAACTCTTCTCGAATTTTGTGGCACGGCTCGCTCTAATGTGGCCCAAAACCAAACAGGTTCGTTAGCAACCGCTGCGGCTGATTCTCGCCGATCCCGACAAAATATCGAACGTAGTGGAAGAACACCGGCGCTGCCAGCAGGATGCTGTCAAAGCGGTCCAAGAGTCCGCCGTGGCCGGGTATGGTCGCCGCCATATCTTTGATTCCCAGGTCCCGCTTAATCGACGACAACGTCAAGTCGCCGAACTGGCCGGCAATGCTAGTCAGCGCGCCCAGCCCAATCAAGAGCGACACGCTGGCCAGCGTTGTGCCCGCCAGCGCCGTACCCGCAAACACATGCCGTCCCAAAACAACCACCAGGATCGTGGTCAACACGAGCGCACCCGCCGCCCCGCCCACCGTCTTGTTAGGGCTCGTGTTGGGACAAAGCTTCCGTCGCCCGAATGTCTTGCCGCAACAAAACGCAAACACGTCGTTCAGCTCGACCGCGACGAATATCAGCAGCATGAGCGACCTGTAGTGCGTGTCATTGGCCAGGTACGCCAGATGCCCCAGCCCCACGCCGAATAGCAAGTAGCCAAACACGGCCAGCGCCACACGCTGGATATATCCCTGCGGCCGATCTTGAAGCACCGCGAATGCCACGATACTGGCGACGGTCAACGACGTCAGCGCCGTGAACAGACCATACCAATGGTCCAGCGTGGCCACCGTCAACAGCAGGATTCCGCCGACGATCAGAAAGCTGACCCACCTCTCCCGCGTCAGGCCTGTCGCTTGCGCGTATTCGCGGTAGCAGAACAGGCTCAGCAGTCCAATGCCGAGAATCGCCCAAAACGCGCCCAGCATGATCGGCCCAATCAGCACCGGAATGATCAGCAGCCAGCCGTAATAGCGCAGCACCAGTTCGTCGTGCAGCTTGGCGCTGACTTTACCAGTCGTCGATAACAGCCAAGTGACCAACGGAATCAGCAGCAGGACAACCGCCAGGATCACCGTGATCCACAGCGTGATCGGTTCGTTCAAGGCGGCGCGGGGATCAAAAAGTCGCGAGAGACTTTCGGTCTTCATGGGCGGTGTTCCCGAAGTTGCCTGCCGATTCGCCACAGGCGCCGCACCGCGGTAACAATGCTTCCCAGCGTGATCGCGGCCAATGCGACGGCGGCGATGCCAAAGGTCAACGATTCGCCCCACAGCGGCTGCCACGATTTCGGCGTTACGGCGCAGTACACCGCCGCCACGGTCAGCAGGGCCATGCGGTGCGGTTTGGCCATCGGACCGCAGAACTCTTGCTTGGCGCCGGCCGATTTGCCGACCATCCGTACGTAGGCCGTAAACATCGCGGCCAGCGCTGCCGCATAGCCCAGCGCGGCATTGCCGCCGGCGGCGTAGCCGGCTCCGATGAAAAATGCGGAGTCCGAGATGCGATCGGGCACGTCGTTGTAGATCTCGCCTACCGGCGACGCTCGTCCGGTGGCAATGGCCACCATGCCATCGTACATGTTGCATTGCAGCCGGAGCTGCATCATGGCCGCGGCGACCAACCACCACAACGGCGCCCAGTTTGGCCAGTACGCGGTGGCGGCAAACGCCAGGCCGCCGACGATCGAAAAAATCGCCCCCGCCACGGAAATACCGTTGGGCGAAGCGCCGCTGCGAACCAACGCGTTGGCAATCCACTGCGTCAGCCGCCACTGACGAGCGGCGATGGGCCGGCGTTCACCGGAATAAGGCGCTCTGGCCATTTCATCTCCCCATGAGATACATCCCGAGCACCAGGCACAGCATGCCCGCGATATTCAGCGGCTTGAGTGGCTGAGAGTAGACCCACCACGAGATGCCGGCGGCCCAAATAAAAGTTGACGAGTAAATCGGGTAGAGCACGGCCAGCGAGCCCCCGCGCTTGAAGGCCGCCACGAACAGGACCATGACCGCAATATAGCAAGCGACGCCGCCCAACAGCCGCACGTTCAGCAGGTACGAAGTCCAGCCCCCGGTCGCCCGGTCGGCCCCCGATTTGTAAAGAAACTGCCCGATGGCGCCCACCAGGGCGGCGGCCGCGAAACAAGCAATGGAACTCCATGGGGTGGACATGGCGGTGATGGACCTCAAGGCAGAGGGGAAATACTTTTGGGTGCCATGGGCAGCTTGTCTGCCCTTGAGTGTGAGGCTTGAATGCAGTTAATGGCGAGCTGCCCATGGCACCCGGCGTGGAACGGCTATCGAAGCCGTGGGTGCAAGCACCCACGCTACGGCTCAGCTCAGCACGCGCTCGGTCTCATACGTCCGGCCCTGCACGTTGGATCGTGCATTCTCCAGCGCCACTTGATACAGCCGCTGCCCTTCGGGGCTGGGATAGTCGCCGGTGATGCAGGCGCGGCAGAGCTGGTCGGCGTCGAAGCCGATGGCCCGGGCGACGGAGGCGATCGGCAGGTAGCGCAGCGAATCGGCCCCCAGCGAGGCGGCCATCTCCGCTTGAATCTTCGGCGACAGTTCCTGCCCTTTGAGAAATTGCGGCGCGAACAGCTCGTTGATCCGCGACATGTCGATGCCGTAAAAGCACGGCGCCACAATCGGCGGGCAGGCCACTCGCACATGTATCTCGCGGGCTTCGCCCTGCTCGCGAATTCGCTTCAGCAGCACTTTCATCGTGGTCGAGCGGACGATCGAGTCCTCGACCAGGAATACCCGCTTGCCGGCCAGCACCTCGGGCAGCGGCGTGTATTTCGTCTGGGCCTTGCTCTTGCGGCTGGTGGAGCCTTCGATGAATGTGCGGCCGGAATAACGATTGCGGATCAGCCCCTCGCGCGAGGGGAGCTTCAGCCGAAACGCCATCGCGTCAGCCGCTCCTTTGCTCGTGTCGGGCACCGGAACCACGATCGTGTCCTCGTCCAGCGGCACCGAGCCATCTTCCAGTTCCAGCCGGGCCAGTTCCTCGCCCAGCACCTTGCGCGACAGATACACGCTGCGGTCGTCGAGCGTGCTGGCCACGTTGGCAAAATAAATCCATTCAAAGAAGCAATGAGCCCGCCGCGGGCTCGGCGCGAACCGCTCGACGTTGAACCGGCCGTCAACGATCGTGATCGCCTGCCCGGGCAGCAGCGAGTGAATGCTCTCGGCCGAGAATCCCAGGTTCGTCAGGGCCACGCTTTCGCTGGCCGCGGCGAACAGCGGGCCTTCTTTGGCATAGCACATCGGGCGGATGCCCAGCGGGTCGCGGGCGACGACCATTTCTCCCAGAGCGTTGATCAGAGCCAGGCACCACGCGCCGTCGAACCGGGCGGCCAGGTTGCGGCAGACTTCGATCAGCGACGGGCGCGAGTCGCCGGAAAACTGCCGGCTGATCTCATGCATGATGATTTCGGTGTCGGTGTCGCGGGCCAGATGGTAATTGCCGTCGGCCAAAAGTTCATCGCGGAGCGGAATATAGTTGGCCAATTGCCCGTTGAATGCGAAGCTGAACCACTTGCGCTTTTCGACGTGTTGCCGCTCGAACGGCTGGGCATAGCTGGCGTCGTCGGTGCCGCAGGTGGCGTAGCGCACGTGGCCGATCGCCGCCCTGCCGGCGTATTCCTGCATCAGGCTTTCAAACTTGCCGCGGTGCGACATGCGAAAGACTTCGCTGACCGAGCCCGTTTCCTTGTAGGTGTCGATGAGCTGATTGCGCTCGGGATTGAACGTGGTCATGCCGGCGGCCAACTGGCCCCGGTTCTGCACGTCCAGCAGCATCCGCGGCACCAGACGTGAAACCTGATCGGGGCCCTGCTCTGGACAGAGCGGGCTCACCTCGCGGCCGGCCAAATGATAGATGGCCACAACGCCGCACTCGTGATGCAGTTCACCCATAGTGACTCAATCGGGGGCGTCCTGCCCGCCGCTCGCCGCAAAAGGAACTGGGGAGAGATCCGAGGCGCTGCATGGCATCCGGTAACATCATCCGGCCGGATACAACTCGCTACCGCCCGCTGCCGTATTCGAAATAGCCGCAATCGATGTCGCCGCACTCGATTCATGTATCATTCTAGAAGCTGGGCGCGGAATACTCAATGGTCGGGGGATTTGGCTCCTGACCCGCGGTTGACGCGGGCTTGACAATGCGGTGGTGGCGTGGGCGGTGGGAACAGCGGCGGGTGCCATGGGCAGCTTGCTCCCCTGGCGTGTATCTTATTGCGGTGGGTGCTGACAAGCAGCATCGGGCAGACAAATCGAATTCCGTCACTAATCTCAAACTCATGCACGATCTCCTCCGTCAAGAAGTTGCCGCCACTGCCGATCTGGTGGTGGTGAAAGTCGGCACCCGCGTGCTCACCGGAGACGACGGGTTGCTCAACCGGGCCCGCGTTGCGTCGCTGGCCGAAGAGTTGCATCAGGTGATGGCGGGCGGCCGCCGCGTGGCGCTGGTCAGTTCCGGAGCGGTCGGCTCCGGCATGGGACAATTGGGCTTGAAGAAACGGCCGGCCGACTTGGCCCACTTGCAGGCGGTGGCTGCCGTTGGGCAGGCCCATCTGGTGCAGGCATACGATCAGGCCCTGCGGCAGCACGGCCGGCACGCCGCGCAGTTGTTG
>JAIOQB010000250.1 GCA_021413585.1 Planctomycetia bacterium | reverse complement strand
GCTGCGCCCTCGGCCGCCAACGGGACCGCGCCAATTGGCAATAAACCGGCAGCCCGTTCGACTCGGTTGGCATTGCCGAGCGACATTGTGCGTCTGAGCGATCGCCTGCTGTATGTGCTGCAGCCATCGCTCGAAACGCTGCTCGGTGGCTCGCTGGCCCTGCCGCACGATCCGTTTCCGTATCAACTCGACGGCGTGGCTTTCTTGTATCCTCGCGTGGCGGCGCTGCTGGCCGACGAGATGGGACTAGGCAAAACAATGCAGGCGATTGTCGCCATGCGGCTGCTGTTGCACGCCGGCGAAATCCGCAGGGCCCTGCTGATCTGCCCCAAGCCGCTGGTCACCAACTGGCAACGGGAGTTCGCATCCTGGGCACCGGAAATCCCGCTGACCATTGTTGAAGGAGACGCCACGCGCCGCGAGTGGTTGTGGCGATTGCCGGAAGCGGTCGTCACCATCGCCAACTACGAGCTGGTGCATCGCGACCGGGAACTGGTGGCCGATCCGGAGGTGGGTTTTGACCTGGTGGTGCTCGACGAATCGCAACGCATCAAGAATCGCAGCGGCGCCACGTCGCAAGCGGTCTGCGGCATCCGCCGCCGGCGGAGCTGGGCCCTGACCGGCACGCCCGTGGAAAACAGCGCCGAAGACCTGGTGGGCATTTTTGAGTTCGTGCAGCCCGGCCATCTCACGCCCGGGATGAAGCCGCGCCGGCTGGCCCGCGAGGCCCGCGACTATGTGTTACGCCGCACCAAGGATCAGGTGCTCGACGACCTGCCGCCGAAGTTGATCCGCGACGCCGAGTTGACACTGACGACTGAGCAGCGCGAGACGTATCGCCAGGCGGAAGACGAAGGGGTCGTGCGGCTCTCCGAACTGGGCCAGTCGATCACTGTGCAGCACGTGTTTGAACTGGTGCTGCGGCTGAAACAAATCTGCAACTTCGATCCCGCCACCGGGGAAAGCGCCAAGCTGGATCGCCTGATGGCCGACCTGGAAGAGATCGCCGACAGCGGCAAGAAGGCGATCATCTTCAGCCAATGGGTCGAGACGCTTCGCTGGCTCGCCGCCAAGCTGAACCGTTTTAAGCCGCTGCAATACCATGGCCAGATTCCGTCGAACCGCCGCGACAGCATGGTGCAGCAATTCCGCGATGATCCGAAGTCGCACGTGATGCTGATGAGCTACGGCGCCGGCGGAGTGGGGCTCAATCTCCAATTCGCCGGCTATGTGTTCCTGTTCGACCGCTGGTGGAATCCGGCCGTGGAAGATCAGGCCATCGCCAGGGCACATCGAATCGGCGCCGCCGGGCCGGTGACCGTCACGCGGTTTCTCTCGGTTGGAACGATCGAAGAGCGGATCAACCAGGTGCTCGAGCAGAAGCGCGAAGTGTTCGACACCATCTTCCACGACGGCGAAATGGTGCCGCGCAGCGTCGGCCTGACGCAGAGTGAAATCTTCGGGCTGTTTGATCTGCACACGCCCAAGGGACGGCTGGATGCGGCGGCGTAGTCGGTTCAATTACGTCGCCACAAACGCCAAATAATAAAACACCCAGCCGGTCAGGGCGGTGCCCGTCATCCAGATGGCGGCCAGCCAGCCCCAGGTGGCGTGGCGGCGGCTGTAGGGGCTTGGTCGCGGCGGCTCGGGAAAGTGCCGCAGGGCCTGCACGATCACGAAGACCCACAGCAGGGCCGAGGGGACCGCGAACAACAAGTGTACCAGCAGGCTGATGCCGACCGTGCTGCGATATTTCTCTACCGCCGTCGTCGCAGGTGAATAGTTGTGGACAAAGTAGGGGCTGGCCGCCGCCCGCAATTCCCAGCGCGTGAGCCATTGCATATCGATCTCAAACGCCGCCACGGTCAACAGCAGCAGCATGCCCAGCGACACCTGAATCCGCTTGTGCCACGCATACTGCTGGCGCTTGTGGACCAGGTAGATGCTCAAGCCCAACAGGGCCAGCACGACGAACATCGCCAGGGCGACCAAGTCGAGCATGATCGATGCCCGCGTGCCGAGGAAGCCGTTGATGCCGGGAAATGAGCCGCGAGCGGCCACCGCCTGTTGGGCAAAAAGGCCGTTTGCCCCAAATGCTGTTGCGCTGTGGATCATGGCAAGAGGCAAGCCGGCAAACGGGGCGCATTCCAAGGCGGGAAATGAATGGGCATTATCGCGGCGACGCTTCTTGCCCGTAAGACCCCACGATTTCCACATTCCGCGACGATCATTTAGAATGGCAGTCGCTCCAAAATCAGCCTTTGACCGCGGAACGCTATCTAATGCAACGCTTCGGCTGCCTGATTCTGTTGACTTGCTCACTCGTGAGCGAGTCTCGCGCAGCCGATGCGCCTGTTGGCGTAACGGTCGATCACAGTCCGAAGCGTTCGGTCGCCGAACTGGCCGACACTCTGCTAACCGACAAGGAGCCCGAAGTTCGGCGTCGGGCGGCGTATGCCCTGGGCCAACAAGGGCCAAGCGCAGCCGCCGCCGTGCCCGCGCTCATCAAGGCGCTCGACGATCGGCATCTGGAAGTCTCCTGGTATGCGGCCGATGCGCTGGGTCGGATCGGGCCCGCCGCGGCGCCGGCGGTTGAGCCGCTGGTCAAGGCGATGGAATCCCCGGAGAACGATCAGGAGTTGCGCCGCAACGCCGCCCGCGCGCTCGGGCGAATCGGGAAGCCCGCCCGCGCGGCGATGCCGGCGTTGACGAGGGCGCTCACCTCGAACGACGCCCTTTATCGCGTGGCCGCGGCAGCCGCGTTATGGCGGATCGATCAGCAGGCCACCGCACTCGACGCGCTGGCGGGGGAACTCAAGCCCGCGGGCGGCGAAGGTCCGTTCGCGGCGGCTGGCGAACTGGCCAACTTTGGCCCTGCCGCGGCGCCGGCGATCAACCAACTAGTCGTCGCGCTCGGCAGTGCCGATGAAGACCTGCAACGGGCCGCGATCGACGCGCTAGGGCAAATCGGCCCAGCCGCAATTAGTTCAGTGGTGACCGCGCTCGATCGGCTGGAAGCGACGCAAGGCACCACCAGCGACGCCGAGGCCACACGGCGACTGCTCGTCGCCATGATCGAAGCGTTAGGACGGATTGCCGATACCGAGCGTCGAACGACGCTCGACCCCGCCAGCCGCAATGCCGAAGAGTTCGTCGCGGCCGCCCGGCCCCTGTTGCCGCAACTCGTCCCGGCCCTCGTCGCGCAGCTAGGTGCCTCCGACGATGAAGTTCGCACCACCGCCGCCAGGGCAATTGCACGGCTCGGCTTCGCGGCGGTGCCGGCATTGATCGGTCACCTTTCCGGCTCTAACCCTCGGGCGATGGAAGGAGCGCAGTTGGCTTTGGCTGCCACGGAGCCGCTGCTGACGCCATCGATCTTGAAGAGTCCCGCCGGGGAACTGGGGAAGCAGCGATTGCAGCCGCGGTTGATCGCTTTGCTGGAGAAACAAGATCCGGCGGTGCGAGCGGCCGGATTTCGGCTGTTTGCGGCACTGTTGATCGGGCCCGAGGGGCGGGCCGCCGCGCCGGCATTGCGAGCCGGGCTGGCCGATCCCAACCCTGAAATCCGCCGCCAGGCCGCGATGGCGCTGGCACGATTGGGCGGAACCTGACACGGCCGACTTCTGTGTCGTGCGAGGTCCGACTAAGATGGCCAGTTGCATGGCGGGTGACCACATTCCTCCTGTGAATTGCTGACCGATGAGCACTGACGTAGCGTTGGCGGGTCAACTCAAGACATTTCAATCCGACGTCGAGCGGCTGCGCGGCGAGATCGCCCGCGTGATCGTCGGCCAGCGGGCGGCAGTGGACGGCGTGCTGATCGGCCTCTTCGCCGGCGGCCATGTGCTGCTCGAAGGGCTGCCGGGGCTCGGCAAAACGCTGCTGGTGCGCACGCTGGCCGAAGCGACCGAACTGGTGTTCCGCCGCTTGCAGTTCACGCCCGACTTGATGCCGGCCGACGTGATCGGCACGTACGTTGTCATGGAGTCGGCCGGACGGCGGAAGTTCGAGTTTCAACAGGGACCCATATTTGCGAACCTCGTGCTGGCCGACGAGATCAATCGGGCCACGCCCAAGACGCAGGCCGCGCTGCTCGAGGCGATGCAAGAATCGGCCGTGACCGTGGCCAACGAAACGTACGACCTGCCAGACCCGTTTCTCGTCGTCGCCACGCAAGGCCCCGACGCGGGCGAAGGGACATTCCCGCTGCCGGAGAAGCAGCTCGACCGGTTCCTGCTCAAGGTGTCGCTGTCGCTGCCGTCGCCGACCGAGATGGAAGAAGTGGTCAACCGTACCACCGACCCGACGGAACCAGCCGCGCGACCGGTGCTCACCGCCGGCCGGCTATTGGAAATGTCGCAGGTCGTCCGCCAGGTGGCGATCGAACCGGATGCCCGCCGCTATGCGGTGCGCCTGGTCACCGCCACGCACGCCGACCACGACACGGCCCCTCCGCTGGTCAAGCAGTTCGTTCGCTACGGCGCCAGCCCGCGCGGGGCCCAGGCGCTGGTGCTGGCGGCGAAGGCCCAGGCCGCGATGGCCGGCCGAGCCCGCGCGAGCATAGACGACGTGCGCAAGCTGGCCGAGGCCACGTTGGCGCACCGGCTGACGCTGAACTTCGACGGACAAGCGGAGCATATCTCACCCGAGTCGATTGTTGGTGAGTTGACCGCGAAAGTTGCCCCCTGAATCAAGCGGCTTGAGTGAGGTCGAGCGATGGGGTCCGTTGCCACTGCAGACGTCGAATCGCCACTGCGCGAGGCGTGCGATTCAATTCAACTCGACGCGAATTTTTTTCGACGCTGCGAAGGGTTTCACGCTGTTGCGCGGCGCGAGTGGGGCGGAAGATTTCTCGGCCGTGCGTCCCGGTTTGCTGCCGCTCTGGCCGGCACGGAGGTCTCCGGCGAAACCGACTACGCCACCGGCGACGACTTCCGCTACGTCGACTGGAACCGGGCCGCCCGGCTGGATGAGCTGGTCTCACGACAATTCCGTGGACAGGCCGCGGGGCGAGTTACAGTGCTTATCGACGCAGGCCCGAGCATGGCTCTCGGCTCTCCCAGCAAGCTGTTGCTCGCGCAACAACTAGCGGCCGTGCTGGGGTATCTGGCGCTGGCCGAGGGACGATCGGTGGCGATCGCGTGTAGCGCTGCGGACTCGCAGCGCTACACGGGACGCCCGCAAGCCGGGACGTGGTTTGACGCTGTCGAAGCGACGGCCGTTTCCGCCGAATTCAATTTGAATGAGTCTACAAATCTACTGGCAAAAACAGCGAAGCCCGGCGACTTGGTGATCGTGCTGAGCGATCTATTGATGCCGGACGGATTTCAAGAACCGCTGGGCACACTGCGCAAACGCGGCTGCGACCTGTTTGTCGTGCAAGTTCTCGCGCCACAAGACGTGGAACCCGACTGGCTCGGCGGGGTGCAACTGCACGACGTGCAAACCGCGGGAACTCTGGCCGCCGATTTGGACGACGAGGACTTGAAGCACTATCGCGAAGTCGCCGCGGAGTTCTGCCGCGACATGCGCCGCTACTGCGACCGCGCCGGCCTGGGCATGGTGCAATTCCGCAGCGACATGGCGTTGGACACCTGCGTTGCGCAACTGATCCGACTCGCGGCAATCCCCTCCTCGGTCGGACGGTGATCGCATGGGTTTCTTTCAGCCGGCACAACTGATCTGGGGAGTGCTTACAGCACTTGTTGTGCTGCTGTATCTCCTGTGGCGCAAGACGCCGCACGATGTTTCGTCGAACGTGCTTTGGCAGCGGGCACTGGCCCGCCGCAGTGCCTGGCGGCGGTTTCAACGGCCGACACCTCGGCCAGCATGCGGGCCACCGACGTCGGGCCCGATCGGCTGACGTGGGCGAAAGAGCAGGCCCATCGTCTGGCCGATGACTTGCGCCCCTACGAGCAGATGGCGGTGCTCACGGCTGGCGGGCCGGCGCGCGTGGCGTGCGGCTGGAGCCACGATCGACAGGCGTTGCATCGAGCAATCGACAAGACTGAACCGACCGACGCGGCCGACTCGATGGCCGATGCGATCGACCTGACCCGCTGGATGCTCGCCCAGCAGACGAATCCGAAAATTGTGGTTATTACGGACGGCTGCTTCGCGGACGCGGCCAGCTTGTCGAGCGGCGCCGATATCCAATTCATCACGCCCGACGCCCCAGGAAGCGCCGCCGCGCGGCGGCCGCCGGTCAATTACGCCATCACCGCGCTGGCGGCCCGGGTGGCACCCATCTTGGGAGATGAATCGGATCGTCGGCTGATCGACCAGTTGTACGTGGAAGTGTCCAATTTCTCCGATCGCGACGCCGCGATTCCATTGACCATCGAAGCGCCACGCCAGTCGACCGTTGAATTGACGGTGGCCGTTGGCGCGGGGCGCACATCGCAGCGGTTTGTCGATCTCAACCAAAACGTGCGCGGTCTGGTGACCGTGCGGATCAAAGTTCAAGACGACCTGGCGGCCGACAACGAAGCGTGGCTGACGATCTCGCGGCCGCTAGCCGGCAAAGGGAACAAGAAGGCCGTTTTACTCATGGGGCGAACAACCTCAGATGTGATCGGCATCGATCCGGCTGGCACCGCTCGACAACTTGTCACGGCAAGTCCCGCCAGCCATTCCTGGTCAATCGGGTCGCGGCAAGATCGCGTCGGCCCGCTGTTGTGGGTTGGCCCATGGCAAATCGCTCCGACGGCCGGCGGTGCTTCTTCAGACAATCCTGACGCCCCAGGATTCGTCGCCGTCAACTTGCTCAATCGCGAGGAAAGCGATCTACGTCCTCGTGCGAATCCAAAATCCTCGCCGCTGCCGCTGGCCACCGCGGCGCGGCGCGACCCACCTGGCGCGTGGCTGTTGCTGGGGGCCCTCGTGCTGTGCGGTGGTGAATGGTTGTTGTTCCAGCGACGGTTGACGGTGTAGCCCGATGTCGCAGTTAATTGGACAAATCGAATGGGCAGCCGCACCACGGCTGTGGGTGCTGGTGGCGTTGCCGCTGGTGCTGCTCGCCGCATGGTTGGGCGCGCCTCGTCTCAGTCGGCAGCGAAGGGTGGCCGCCGCAATGGTTCGCGCAATGGCGATCGCGTGCATCGTCTTTGCCTGGGCCGGCCCGGCCTGGCGTGGACCGACGGACAGAACGTGGCTGGTGTTGGCTGAGGATCGCAGTGCGAGCGTGGCGGCCGGCACAACAACCAACTCACCGCAAAGTGAACCGATCCCCGGGAGTCAAACTCCAGCGACAATATCGCGGCTGGAGTTCGCCGGAGGGACACAGGGGCCAAGCGAGAAAAACACGGCTGCTGATTCAAAGTCGCTAAACGGACTCGTCAGCGACCCGGCGTTGGCCGTGCGTAGAGCGGCCGCAATGGTGCCGGCCGATTATGTTCCGGCAATTCAACTAGCGACCGATGGCCGGGCAACGCGCGACGGGCTATTCGCCGCCGCCACGGCGGACGGGGCACCACTCGACACTGTTTCCATGCCGGCGTTTCCTTCGCCAGAAGTTTGCGCGGCGGAAGTCCGTGCGCCGCTGGTCGCCCGCCCAGGCGACACGTTCGATGTCGACGTGATCGTGACGGCCAACCACGACGATCAAGGTCAACTCGAATTTCAGGCCAGCAGCGATCCGCCGCAAATGCGGCCGGTGCAACTGCACGCCGGATCGAACTCCTTCACGTTTCGCGCCAGCCTCGGCAACACGCAGGCCGACTTGCCGCTGCGTGCGACGATTTCCGGCTGCCGCGACACGCACTTTGAAAACAACACGCGTCGCTCGATCGTGTCGGCCGGGGCGAGGCCGCGAGTACTACTCGTCGGCAAGCCGCCGAATGTTTCGTGGCCGCTGTTGACCGCCGTGCAAGGCAGCGGGTTCGACGCCCAGGCGGTGCCGGTCGCCGAATTGCCCGCGAGCCAGCAGGGTTATGAATCGATCGATTTGGTGATTCTCTCCGGCATCGCGCCGGGCCAACCGACGCGCCAGCAACAGCAGGCGCTGCAGCAGTTCGTGCGTGAGCAGGGGGGAGGGCTGATTGTGCTGGGCGAGGGACGGACCTTCGATCCGGCCCCATTGGCCGGCAGTTGGCTGGAAGAGTTGCTGCCGGTCACCGCCTTGCAAGCGCGGACCGATCCGCCGCCGCGCATGGCCCTGGTGCTGGTGATCGACAAATCTCAGTCGATGCTGGATGATCACAAGCTGGACCTGGCCAAGGAAGCGGCGCGACGGACCGTGGGCCTGAGCGCGCTCACCCCGCGCGATGAGGTGGGCGTCCTCTCCTTCAGCGACGATTCGCGCTGGATCAGCCCGCTCGCGCCGTGCGGCGATAAAAAACGCCTGCTTGCGGCCATTGATACGCTTCAGGCCGATGGGGCCACCAATATGGCCCCGGCCATGGAACGTGCCCGCCTGGCGCTGATCGGAGCCGACGTCGATCGGCGGCACCTGATTCTGCTGACCGACGGAGTTTCCACGCCGGGGGACTTTTCGCGGCTCGCCGCCAAGATGGCTGCCGCGGGCATCACCGTCTCCACCGTGGCGGTGGGGCGCGAGGCGGACCCAACGCTGCTCAAAGACATTTCGCGCGCCGCCGGCGGCCGACATTATCAATGCGACGATCCAAACGACGTCCCCAAGATGCTCGTTGCCGAAGTGCAGCAAGCGGCGGGAGCCCAAGGGCGGGCGACATTCGCGCCGATGGTCTATCAACAACTGCCGGGTTTGAGCATCGCCGGCGCCCCGCGACTGGGCAGCTTCACGCCGACCAGCCCCAAGCCGCAGACCGAGCTTTTGCTGTTGGCCCCCGGAGGCGATCCGCTGTTGGCCTGGGGCCGACAAGGGCGCGGAATCGTCGTCGCACTGACGACGTCGCTTGAAACGGGAGCC
>JAIOQB010000121.1 GCA_021413585.1 Planctomycetia bacterium | reverse complement strand
CCTGTCTGCTTCCGGTTGCATTAACATTGAATCGTGTACGCGCGGACAAGTATGCGCCGCATACAACGGTCGGGCCGTTCCGGCTGTTGTCGCGGGTAGCGACCAGCCAGGCGTGCGAAATTTGGGAAGCTTCGCGCGAGCCGGGGGGGACGCGGCACGCCTTGAAGGTGATGCTGCCGTCGAGGACCGGCGACCGCGCGCAGATCGATCTGCTGCGGCGGGAGTACGCGGTGGGGCGGCAGTTGAACCACCCACTGGTGATTCGCGTGGACGAGTTCGCGGTCGATAACGGAGTCGGCTATCTGGCCATGGAATACTTCCCGGCGCCGAACCTCAAGCAGGTGATGCGGCAGGGGGGGGAAGCGTGGCTCGCGGCGGCGACGCGGGTGGCCCAGCAAACGGCCGAGGCGCTCGGCGCGATTCACAATCAAGGCTGGATCCATCGGGACGTGAAGCCGGAGAATTTTTTGGTGGCGCTGGACGGCCCCGACGGGCCGCAGGTGAAGCTGATCGACGTTTCGCTGGGGCGCAAGATTCGGGGCTGGTGGGGTCGGCTGTTGACCTCCGGGCCAAAGGCGGAAGGAACCCGCAGCTACATGTCGCCCGAGCAGATCCGCCGCCGTCCGCAAGACCGGCGGGCCGACATCTACAGCCTGGGTTGCATGTATTTTGAAATGGCCAGCGGCAAGCCTCCGTATGCCGCGGCGACCGCGCAGGAGTTGTTGCAGAAACATTTGCGTCTGCCGCCGCCGTCGCTCAAATCGGCCAACCCGCTGGTGAGCGATCGGTTTGCGGCGCTGGTAAAAAACATGCTGGCGAAGGAGCCGCAGGACCGGCCGGAGTCGATGGAAGCAGTCGCCCGCGAGTTGCGGCTGTGCGGCGAGTCGGGAATGTTTACGACGGAAACGCAGAAGAAGCAAATTAAGTAATGACCAATGACCAATAAAGCTGGCGCTAGTTCCTTCATTGGTCATTGGGATTTGGACATTGGTCATTTGAAATCAGAATAATCCCTCCACCACCATTCACCTCACCGCAAACAATGGCAGTATCCAACCACCGCCTCTTCTTCGAGCGACCGATCCAGGAGATCGAAACCCGCATCGCGGAGTTGGAGGCGACCGCCGGCGGCAACGCCGAGACGCGCGACGAGATCCGCCGCAAGAAGCGCGAGCTGGCCGATGTGCGCAAGGAAATCTTCAGCAAACTGGAACCGTGGCAAACGGTGCAGGTGGCCCGGCACCCCGATCGGCCGATGAGCACCGATTACATCCCGCTGCTGTTCGACGAGTTCGTTGAGTTGCACGGCGATAAGTTCTTTGGCGACGACAAGGCGATCCGCACCGGACTGGCCAAGCTGGAAGGGCACAAAGTGTTGTTCGTCGGCCATCAGAAAGGCAAGACGCTTTCCGAGCGGAAGGAGTGTAACTTCGGCTGTGCGCATCCCGAGGGTTACCGCAAGGCGCTGGGGAAAATGCAGTTCGCCGCCAAATATGGCCTGCCGGTGATCTGCTTCATCGACACGCCCGGCGCGTACCCCGGCATCGGGGCCGAAGAGCGCGGCCAGTCTCAAGTGATCGCCGAGAACATGCTCGAGATGTCGCGGCTGCGCACACCGGTGATCTGCGTGGTGATCGGCGAGGGGGGCTCGGGCGGGGCGCTGGGGATCGGCGTCGGCGACCGCGTGGCGATTCTCGAGCACGCGTACTACTCGGTGATCAGCCCTGAAGGATGCGCCGGCATCCTGTGGAAGAGCGGCACGTTCGCCGAGCAGGCGGCCGCCGCGCTGCGGCTGACGTCGAAGGATCTGCTGAGGCTCGGCGCCGTGGACGACGTGATCGAAGAGCCGCTCGGCGCCGCCCATGTCGACCACCACCAGATGGCGGGCCGGCTGAAGATGTATCTCACCCGGACGCTGCAAAAGCTGGTTCGCGTGCCGCTGGATCAGTTGGTGAACGAGCGGTACGAGAAGTTCCGGAAGATTGGGGTGTTTTTGGAGGGGGCGGCGGTGGCCGAGTGATGATGGCCCGGTGATCGTGGCCGAGGTGGCAAGTTGATTTCCAATCCCTACGCCAGCCCTCAATCTTCGGGCACAGACTCCAGCGCCAGCCGGAAGATCGCCACATGGCGGCGGTTTGCCGGCGTCTTATTGCTCGTCTTGGGCGTGGCGATCTTCGCCGCCTCTCTGCGTGTCTTCGTATTAGTGCGAGCGACTGAACACATGGCTCACCGACACGCGGTGCGGGACCGACGGCCGCTCACCGGTGAAGAGGCCTTGAAAGACGGGCCACCTTTGAAAGCCCCGGCTGGAAGCGTTCACGCTAGCGAAGAATTCGCCATGCGAATGATGATCTTGCCGCTGCTGAGCGGCGCGTTGGCGCTGGCCGGAGCATGGATCGGATTCCGACGCCGCGCGGCACTCTGGATTTCGGTGGTGGTCGTCGCGGCCGTGTTGGCATTTGAACTCATTATCTTATTTGGGTCGCCCATCTCGACGGTCTATTAATCACCGCTATTTATCCTGGGCTGTTGTGGGGTTCTCGACAATCTTTCTCCATATGCACAGCGTCCTTGGAAACAAGTCGCCGTGTATCTTGTCACTGAAGGCGTTAACCTCCACGTCTGCAAACTCGTACGTACGATAGCTCTCGTTTCGATCGTAGATCCGCATCGCGTAAGGGTCGAGGTTATCTTTCTTGAGTCGGACGATCAGCCGGCACGCGGCGTCGCGCTTGTCGCGAGGGTACGCATCGATCCAGACTTCGTTCTCCTTGAAGTCCTTGGGCGTAATCAATCGCAGGTAATATCGCTGCTTGAGCTGGGCCGCTTTGATGCCATACAGCAGCGGCAGGCGCACGTCGTTGACGATTAGCATCCATTGCTGCTGGCCGGCGCAAGTCAGCCGGCCGTTGCGTTCAAAACGGGGCTCATCCGCGGCCGCCTTACCTTGCAACGGTTGGCGCAGGTTGGGAAGATATTCCCATTGCGTAAACTTGCAGCGAAGCGTCCGAACCATGGCAGATCGCTTTTCCCACCGGCTGAGAACCTCGTCCACCGTGGCTTGCTGCGGGGAAGTGAGGACAAACGGCGCGGGCGAAAGATTGATCGGCGCCGGCGCTTCCCACGCCGGTTTGAGCGCCGGCTCGGCGCCGGTTTGCGGAGATGTTTTTGCCGCCGGCGCGGCCGCCTGGCCGGCGTCGCAGCACCGCCGCCGAAAGCGTCCCGCCACCGCCGGCTGCCCGCCAGATTCGAGCACCGCGAACGCCAGCAGCAACGCGCAGCCCAACGACCAAATCCGAATCCGCTTCATCGAGACGCCTCCTGTGATTCGCGCCAGGGCAGAGCCAGACCGAAACCAACGGCAAATGGCGTTATACGCGATAACCCTCGGGGAAACCACAGGCCGAAACGAACATAACAAACATTATCGGACGTTGGGCTTGACACAGAAAAGCCCTCCTGCTCTCGATTTCCGGTCGTAACCGATCTCGCTTTCGTTGTGTGTTTCGCCCTCGCTCTGACGCTGGGCGTTTTCTCTGTAGCCGTCGTGCTGACGGCAACCGCCGACGTGGTCGGCGGTCTCATTTCTCAAACTCTGGGAGTGCTTCGTCATGGCCAAGTGGGAACAACGTGGTTTCATTATCAAGCTCTTGCCCCCGCAAACGGAAGGAAAGGACGGCAAGAAGTACAAAAAGCCGTCTTACTCCATCGAGTTCGGGTTCAAACAGTTTGCCCCCCCTGCTCGCCTCAATGTGCCGGAGTCGATCTATCAGCAAGCTCGGCACCAACTGGACGCACAACCGGACGAACCGGTTGCGGTAACGCTGGCGTTCGATCCGACGGTGCGGTCGAGTGCGAATGGCAAGTACGTCAATCACAACTTCGAGGTTCGTTGCGTTGGTGGTGTGCTGGGTCACGGCACGGAAACGGGTCGCAAAGCGGCGTAGTTTTCGAGGGGCCCGCGGCGGCTGACTATGGACACCCATTAAACCTAGCAGCCGCTGCGGGGGGCCCCGCATGATTTGGCGTTTACTCGCTCTTGCTCTTGCCTGGATCGGTGGCCGCTCGTCGCGGGGCCGGAAGATGTCGCGGGCACGCAAGTACATCGACGAACTTTAGAAGGACCGCCAAGGATGGCCGCCAAGCGAAAACAGATTCGGAAATACCTGCGGGCCGACGAAGGGATCGTCTTGGCCCGCCTGCTCTTCAACACGATGGCCGTGGACGTTGAACGCGGCCACATCTTTCGCATCCGTGACGGCGTGGCAACTCGCCTGACGGAATATCCTGGCGGCCGCTGCGGTCGCTATCGGTTCGTGATGCTGCACCACTCGGGCAGCCGTCGCAAAATGCCGGTCTCTCGCGTGGTGTGGATGGCCTGCCACGGCCGGCGTATCCCCGAGGGGTACGATATCGACCACGAGAACCGCGACCGGGGCGATAACCGGATCGAAAACCTTCGCCTCCGCAACTCGGTCGAGAACCGAGGGGCCTGGGCTCACGACGGGGGGGCGTTCTAATGCTGGCCCGGTGCATCGGAGTCGTGGCGGCTGTCGTCAGAATGACAATCGGATTCATGCTGGCGGTTGTCGGATTTGCTCGCGGCGATCTGCTGCTGATCGTGTTCGGAATCACTGAGGCGGCCATGTGCAGCGTGGCCAGCGTGAACAGTGTGAAGGCTCGGGCCGTCGATCAATCCTCGCTCGGGTTGTCGTGTGCGGTCCTCTACCTGTTCGGCAGCATCATCGGGCCAACCGGCGTCGGGGCATCGCCGGCGTGGCTCGTGGCGGCCGAGTTGGCCGTCTGCACGTTCCGGCTCTGGTCGTTCGCCGCGTTGCGAACGTCTTATAGTGTTGCCGGGCCGACGTGGCTCAAGCTGTGCGACCGGGGGCCGTATGGAATCATCCGGCACCCGCAGGCCCTGGCGGCGATCTGCGGGCGGGCAATCTTTATGCTCGCGTTTCCGTCCGTGGTCAACGGTCTCTCCTACGCTCTGTTCGTGGGGGCCGTCGTGTTAACGGTCGCAATCGAGGAACGGTTCCTCGTGCGGTTTTCGGCGTGGCGGAAGTACTCGCGTCGCGTGGCGTACCGGTTCGTGCCGGGAATGGTGTAGGCGGCGGAGCGTTTGTCTTGAACTAAGCGCAGTTACTGTAACTAAGCAAGCAATAAGAGCAATAAGCCATGTGTGAAAATCAGTTCATCAAAAGCATTAAGCCGATCAATGAACAACGGCGTTTCGAATTAGTTCGCGGCGGCTGTCGTTGCCGGTTCTGCTCGAAGTGTGCCCCGCACATGGCCGCTTCGATCCGCTCGAAGCTGATCGAAGTCCTAAAAACCTTCGACGGCGTTTTCATGCTGACGCTGACGCTCGATCCTGAGCCGTTCAAAGTGCGTCACGGCGTACTGGCGGCGGAAGAGGCCCACAAGTACGTGATGGAAAAACGCTGCATCGCTCGCCTCGTGCAAGCCCTGGTTGAAAGCGGTCAACTCACCTCGCGGCGTTACTTCGTCGTAACCGAGTTCCACGAGAACGGATTCCCTCATTGGCATGTGCTGGTGGAATCTAAGCGGGTGGATCATCACATTCTGCGGCAAGCGTGGGACTCCTTCCGTCCGAAGTGGGCCGGCCCGGTGAACCACGCGAACGGCTGCGACTGTCCGCAGTGCGGCGGGCTCTCCCCGGTCGCCAAGCTCCGGCCGGCGTTTGGGGCGGTGAAGTTCTCGGCTCCGAAGTTCGAGTCGCCGATGCACGCCGCGTTCTACGCAACGAAGTACCTGACCAAACAGCCAAGCGAAGGATGGCCCGCCTGGGTGCTGGCCAGTCCGCGACGTATCCGCCGCGTCTCCACGTCTCGCGGATTCTGGCCCAAGGATCAACGCGAAAAACCTCGGCGGGCCGAATCGGAACAAGCGGAATTAGATGGCCGGCGGGAAAAGCGGTTGCGTGGGATGCTCGAAGATGCTCAGGGCTACGTTGAACATTCCGTGGAATGCTTCTGCGAGTTCTGCCGCAACGCGATCCAAGCCCGTGAGGATATCAAGCCCAAGCCCCGCAAAAACATCGGCGAACGTATGTTGACGTGCGGCGATACGTGTACAGTCGTCGAAATTGTCGAGACCACGTTTGACGATGGCGAAGTTCACGATGAACGGCGTTTCGTGGTTCACGTGCCGGTCACGTTCGACCAGATGGCCAGCTATTTTCACGAACGGCTTGAACCGGGCCAGACGCGAATCAGGCTGCGGCCCTGGTCGCTACGTGCAACGCTCAACACTTGCGGCTGGGAAGTCGCACAACTCGAAGATTCGCGGCGGCACAAGCTGGGACTCGCTCCACGTTCAACCAGAGTTGCCGCATGACACCATTTCTATTTTTTGCGTGGTTGGTCTGGAAGTATTTCCAGATGCTGTTGGCCCTCTACATTTTCTTTTGGGGGTTCTTCGGCAAAGCGACGTGGCGATGGTTGCTCAAGGCAACCCGCTGATTGACCGAAACTAACTCCGTTCGGTCAGTCAATTTCCTTGTGGAGTCTTTGGAAGGGGGAAGAGATGGAACTTGCGAAGAAGTCTTTCGGAATCGTGCGGCGTTACTCGCTGGCCTTGTCGTGCTTCTGCACGGCGATGCTTTGCACGGCGATGGCGTTCGCAGATCCGGCTCCGGTCGAGCTGAACGACCTGGGCGACAGCGTGGACGTGTCGGGGCTGACCATCGCCCTGGGGACGAAGATCGGCACGTACTGGGCCTTGTGCCTCGTCGTGGTGTTCGCCCTCTGTGCGGTGGGCTGGTTCGTCAACTACATGTTGACGAAGCCGAAGCGGGCGGCGAAGTAGACCCACTACCGGGGCGGTGGTGGCAGCGGATGCGGGGGGGCGGTCTGGCGGGCCGCCCCCCTGCTCTTCTCTCTGAGGCGGAACAATGACACCCGAACAAATCTCCCAACTGATGGACTTCATAACATGGTGCCAATCCTACGGGCCACATATTGTCGAGCTTCTCGAAGTGCTGGCTATCGGCGTGCCGTTCTTGTCTGCGGTGGGATTGTTCTGGCTCTTTGTCACTTGTCGCAACCAGGACACGCCGTAGCCCAAGAGTTCAACCGAGGCCCGCTCGGGCCCTATGTGGTCATACAGTCCGGCAATTCCGGCTTCGATAACATGGGCAACTATGCTCTGGCAAATCTGCCACGCCAGGCGGGTTATGTTTACCGGATCTGGGTCCGTGGTGCGGTGGGCATCACGGGGCGTGCTTACTGGTACGGCTCAACCAGTACGACATACGTGGACTGTGTAGCTCAGAGCGTGCCCGATACGATTGTCGATCCTGAGCGTGGAGTGGACCCCTGGAAATTCTTTGGTGTGATGATTCAACCTGCGGACTCCAATGCTCTCCGCGTGCAATGTAGTTATTGTGATGCCGTGTTAGTTGAATGTCTTGGCCGCTGTTATTCCTTGCGTGGCAAGGGCGAACCGGCTCAATATCAGGCGACTGGCGTTGACGTTGACGGCTGTGGAGCCAAGCGACAAACGGCGGTAGATTCCGCGACGATTACGTGTCAATTTGCGGTCATTCCCGGCGTGACGTACCGCATCCTGGCCCGTGTCCTTGAACGGGACGGCTGCTCGGGTGTCTGTATCAGCGAATCATTTGGATTTGCACCACGGGCTCCAGGCAGTGGAGACCCTAATCAAACCGATCACGATCAAGGAAACTTCTCCGCTCCGGTGGACAACTTCCATCAAGAGCCGGGTGACTCTTGCGGCGGGTTCGTCGGTTACGGCACGGTAAGTTATTGGCTCTCGAACAACTCCGCATCCAACCCGGCGAGTGTTGCACCGGATTTCAGCGGGCCGCCAGAGCGTGCCGGCGGCAATCATGGCTATGTGCAATTCGCATGGAAGAAGGGCCTTGAAGGGTGCGGGGAGAGCAACGGGCCGCTTTTCATCCTGACGGACTTCTATGCTTTGCCGGTCGGGTTCACGTTACGCGAAACCACGGGGGGCGTCTCGAAGGATACGGTGTGGCAGGACGCTCCAACATTGTCCAGCGATGCCCGTCTCATCCTCGAAAAGCTCGACGCGATCAATACATCGGTGGGCGGAAGTAGTGGGCCGAGTGGGTCGTACAGTTCGACCGATTTGGGTAGCACTACTGGCGGGACGCTTGGAGTCTCGTTGCCAAGCCAGCCGTACATTCCTCTAGATAACAATCTGCCGTCCTCTATCGGCACGCAGAATTATCAGCGGGATTCGGCGATTTCTGAGCCAGCATTGGGAACGCCGAACATTCATTACAACTTCGAATTCTTTCCCACGTCTGGCGGGCATATCTCTGCGTTGGGGAGCGGTCTCGTCGATTTGCTGCTGACGTACAAACAGACGATGAGGGATGCCATCAAGGTAATTATTTCGGTCGGTTGGACAATGCTTTATTTCTCGCGCCT
The DNA here is from genome assembly GCA_021413585.1 of Planctomycetia bacterium. GTDB lineage: Bacteria > Planctomycetota > Planctomycetia > Pirellulales > UBA7805 > JAIOPX01. Next base: position 11,475 of record JAIOQB010000121.1, on the reverse strand, counting down.
CGTGGGGGCCTGATATGTACTCGTGGGGATGGTCTGACCTGGGAACGATGCTCGCGGATTTAGTGCGGGCGCTTTTCAACACCGGGAACAACTGGTGGAACACATGGACAAGCTGGATTATGGGGCAGATTATTGGCCTTATCAATTCGGCGTTGTCGGCGTTGCCCGGCGGCTGGCAATCGTCCATCGAGACAATCCGCCAGTGGATCGAGGTAGCTAACTCGTGGTTTCCGATTGACTATTGTTGCCAACTCTGGATTGCGTACATAACGTTCGCAATTGGTTGGTGGTTCCTGCAACTCTGCATCGGTTTTCTTGGCGTTAAAGCTCCTTCGACCTGACCGCATGATGCGGCGGGTTGTCTCTGCACGGAAGCAAAGCGATGGCGTTTCTTCACAACCGCAATGCGATCCATACGCTCACGGTCGGGCTCTCCGGCGTCGGCAAGTCGTATTATCGCGGCATTCGGTTCTTGATCGAAGAATGGTTGCCCGAACACGACGGGGACTTCTGGCACAATCTCCCGATCAACGCTCAATACGTCGCCGAGGAAGCGGCGTTGCGTTGCAAAAAGCCGGTTGACGTTCTGTACAACCGGCTGAAAAAAATCCCCGGTGTCGTCGAGGACTCATGGCGAACGGGCGCTTCCGGTCCGTGGCATTTCTTCTGCGGTTTCACGCCGGACGGATTCGGCGAGAACGCAATCTACAAAGACCCGGACGGCAAGTCCTGGGACTGGTATGAAGAACACGGCGAACGCGACGATAAGGGCGTGATTCAATATCCGCACGCCATGAGTCTTTCGAAGTCGCGGTTGTGTCTCGATGAAATACAAGATTACTGCGGCGGGGACAAAGACAAAGAACACAAAGGCCAGTGGATGAAATTCCTCGCCACGTATCGCCACTTCGGCGGTACAACCGAGTGCATGACGCAACAGGAGATGATGGTCGCTCACGAGTATCGTCGGCACGTCTCGGTCAAGTATGAATTGGTGGACTCGTCGCAAGAGCGGATGAAGTACACCGGATTTTGCAAGGGCGATCTGCTTGAATTGCTGGCGGCTTACACTCGCAACTATTGTCGGCCGGTGTCTGTGTTTGAATCGGCCAAGCTGGGCGATCAATGGTCGCTGGTCGCTACGGATCGTTTCATTTTGTCGCCGAAGTATTTCGAGTTTTACGACACCGACAGCCAAGCCGCCGGCGGCGGCAAAAGTGGCAAAGAGGAACCGCACGAATTTGAAAAACGGGGATTCGTCGGCGTCCATCTGTGGTTTCTCCGTCGCAATTGGATTCTCGCAACGGGGCTCGCTCTCTGCGTGGCCTTCGGCGTGTGGCTCGCGTGCTACGGCGGCGGCGGCCAAATGTTTCAATGGCTCGCCAAGTCGGGTATGGCCGTCATCGACGAACTAAAAGCCCAGCAAGCTGCACGTGCGGCCGAGAAGCGAGGCGGCAAACCTCTCGACAAGCCGGCCGGCGGCAAGCCGGATCAATCGGTCGAGGTGGTGACGGGTATCTCGGCCAAGGCCCTGCCGGCGGAAGTCAAGAAGCAACTCGATGCCGTGGCGGTCCACGTCGTCAAGCTAGAAAAGGAGAACGCCGTGTGGCGGGCTCGTTACGACGAAGAGTGGACACTCTGCGAAGTGGGAAAGGACTGCATAGGTTTCCGCAATGGCGATCACATCAGACTTGGCGAACATATTCCCGAGGGACCGCTCAAGGGGGAGATGCCAGTCACGATTGACTGGTGGCGGCGAACGGTCATTTTCAAATCGGGCCGTACTGTGCGTATGCGTTTCGATTGGAAGTCTGCTCGCGACAAGCTGCAAAGCTCCGACGTGGGCGGACCTGACGCCGGGAAAGTACGCAACGGTGGTCAAGCCGGCGACATTCGCGGACCACTATCAGGAACTACAGAAGGCGGCGGCGTTCCAGCAAGGGCCGGCAGCTGACCATACGGCGTGGCCGAAAATCACCCGCTCTTGGCTCAATGATCCGGTTCCTGTCGTGCTGCATATCCTGGCCGAGATGGCCGACGTGTCGATTGTCGCTGACGCCTCGCTCGATTCGCAAATGGTCTCGATGGACGTAGTAGACATGCCTCTCCCCGATGTTCTCGCTGTCATGGCCCGTCGTCTGGGCGTGGACGTGTCTCATCAAGGCCGGCTCTTCTACATGGGCCGCCTGCGTCCGCAGGATCGTGGTTTCCTCGTGCGACGTGTGCGGGCTCTCACGCTCGAAGAGTTAAACAACGCGGTCGGCACGGTCAAGAGTCAGGACGGCCAAGCCCATGTCATGGGCAACGGTGTTGTTGTCGTCTCGGATCGCGTGGAAGTCTTGCAGCAAGTCTCCGCGATGCTCGACGCTGCTGAAGCGGCCACGGCCGAGGCGGCCGAGTGGTGTGTGCAACTTTATCTGGTCTCTACGTCCGATACATTCCTTTCCGACCTGGGCATTGACGCAACACCTGCCATTGACCTGGCTGCAACTTATGCCTGGGCGTCCGGTGGAGCTGCACAGAACCAATCTATTCTGACCGGCGGGCTAACCGCTCTGCTGCATGCCAGCCGCACAAGCGCCGGGGCGTCCATCGTCGCTCAACCGCTGCTTTTGCTGCGTGACGGCACAACGGCCAGTTTCAACCGTGGGCAACGTGTGCCGCTCGCCAAGCGTGCTGTGTCGGATCAGGGGACCGTGACAACCACGGGGTTCGATTTCTTGCAAACGGGGCTCGTGATAACGGCCGCTGTGCGGGAAGTCACCCAAGATCGTTGCTCGCTCAAGGTCGCGGTCTCTCTTTCGACGGTGGATTCGTTCGACGCGGACGGGGCTCCGCTCACAACCCAGTCGGCGATAGAGGGCGTGGCCGAGGTGCATAGCGGCGGTGTCTATCTGCTGGGCTCGCTCGATCTGGCGGATAAGGCCGAGTCGCGTAGCGGCTGGCTCCGGTGGGGCAGCACACAAACAGACAACCACCACCAGTTTCAATTGTGGTGCCGAGTCGTAAGGGTTGGCGGTTCGGCTCGCAGGGAGCCGAGTCCCGAGGCCCCGAGAGACGTCCGCCAACCCGGCAAAACAGACGTGTCCAAGGTCGAACCGTCTGCCGATCGTCGATCTGACGCAATCCTAGAGATGCCAAAATGGCAACCGCAGCCGATTGGTGTTCAATCTGCTGAAACCCTTCCTTTCCTCGATGGAGTCCTGTTCGATGGCAACGCTACGAAAACTAATCCGGTTCGTTGACACCTGGGCCTTTCCGATCTGGATGGCCAACCTCGTCGTCTCGGCGGCCCTGGCCGCGTGGTGGCATCTGTGGGGAGCCGTCGGGCTCTTCTCGCTCCTGGCGGCGGTGTCGTTCAAGCTGCGGCGGATCGTATCGCCGATGGTGCAACGGTGGGAAGCAAAGCACGCTGTGGAAGAACGCTCGACGTATTCGGCCCGCGTGCCTCGCACGTCGGACTGGCCGGCGGACGGATTCTAGAACGGTAAGCTGTCCGGGGTTGTGCCCATGAATTTGGCGAGGGTCAGGCGGTTTTCGCTGACCCATCTACGCAAATGGCGTATGTCGCGTTTGGTGTAGTGGTCTGCGGCTTCCTGACCCTCGTCTATCAGGTCCAGTTCTAGCAATGCGAAATACAGGGCCTCGCCCAGACTTGGGGCGGCGAAACATTCGGATGGGGCACAACTCGGAATCGTGTTGGACCAATTCATGGTGTGGCTCCTTGCGGGTAGTGTGGGGAACGGATCACAGTACGGTGGCGGCTAACACTGCTTGGATTTCATGTCGCACGGTAGCGAAGTGGCCCCCCGGCCCGGCAGCGAGACTGATGAGTGTGGTTACGTCGGTGCGGTCCAAGCCACGTAGCGATTCGATTTGGTCAATGACTTCTAGAGTCGCAAGCAACGCGATGCGATTCGGTTTCAATCGGGTAGCAACGCGGCGAATCAGTTCAACGTCAACCATTTTCATCACCTTTCGCGTAAGGGCCCCCAGCCATAAACCGGGGGTGGGAGGGGGGGGATTTAGTTTTCGACATCTACTTTCGCCCGCGATTCACCTTGAAGTAGATGTCGGAGTTTAAATCCCCCCCGACGGCCCCGGTTTAGAACACAGATAACAACGTTATTCCACTACGTCCTGAGTAGAGGTCGCACCACGGAAGGGGCAATGAGTGAGCAACCGCAACGCAAGATGCCACGGTTACGGCCGCTTCAAGGAAACCTACAAGCTCTGGCTCGACTGTGAACTTGTCGAGTGGGCAATCCGCGAAGCGGTTCGCCTGGACACGTCACCCGGTGCCATCATGGCTTTCGCTCTGCAACGGGCGATGGATGACACCGCTGGCGGTCGTTCTCTCTTGGACTTGATCGAGGCGGCCCAAGTGGACTATCGCAAACGCATGAACGGAATCGGCCATGACTAAAACAGTTCGTTGCCTCTGCGGGCAACCGTTCATCATCGTTACGGGGACGCCTCACCTCACGTTGTGCAACGTGTTGGCGTTTCGGGATGCTCTTGATGAGCATCTGGTCATCGACCATGGGTGGTCAGTGCGGGCCGCTTATGCGGTCGTCGAGCACGAGGAGTATGTGGCTCTTGTGTTCAATGAGCCACACCGAACGATCACTCGGCCGGCTTACGTCTGGAATCCTGAGACGTTTTAGCGAAGGGCCGCATCATCGAGCGTTCAATTGCTGAGCTAACGGCGGCGAAGTTGCGTTGCGTGGCAACGTGTTGCTTCGCTTCGGCCGGCGTCGGCCGGTGTGTGGCGGTGCGAACCATGGCGTTTTCAATCTTGCTGCTGGTCTTAGAAAACTTATCCGCAGTCGAGTGTTGTTGACAGCCGGCGAACGGGGCTAAGACAAGCAAAAGTAGCGGCGTTGCGAAACGCATGGTTGCCCCCGAGAAAACTGGACTTGTGGCCGCAACCATATTTACGTAAAAGCTCCCCCCTGTCGAGTGTCGATAGTAATAAAACAAAGAGGGCCGGTCAGTCTTGCAAACTGCCGGCCCTGGTTCGCACGGTTGGAGCCGTCGAATCCTCACACAGCGATCAGTGACTACCGCCATGTGCAACGACCGTTTTAGACACTTTCCCCTGTTGAGCAAGGCCAAGATTTCCGGCTTTTTTTCTCGGCACGGTTGCGAAAACGTCCTTAAGTCTATACGGCGTAAGAAGTTAAATTATGGACGAAGGCCACAAACATTATCGGACGTTGGGCGGAAGGTTCGAGTGAGGGTTGCTGGCCGTTTTCAGGCCCCTGCTGCTCCGGTGATTTTGGCGCGGTGTTTGACGTTTGGATGTGATGATTTAATTCTCTGGAGCGTTGCCCCAGGCAATCGATTACTGCGGGCCGATTCATCGCGCGACGCAATCCCCGGGCGGAGCCCGGGGCTATGGGATCGCGCTCGGCACGGGGCTGTTCGCGGGCGGGTTGCCGGGGGCCGGCGCGTCGCTTGGCTGGCTGCGGTCGACGTGCTCGTGTTGTAGTTGCTCGTCTAGTTTTTTGATGTACGGGTCCAGCGGTTCGCGCACTTCCTTGGGCAGCAGCGCCGGGACGCGGTCGACCACGTAGCCGATGCATTGCCCCGATTTTGACGACAGGATCGATTTGCGCGTTGGTTCCGACGCCACGCTGGCCACGAAGAACGTGATCACCACGCACCACAGCACCCCCTTCGCGCCGCCGAGCAAGGCGCCCATCTGGCGATCCCACTCCTGCAATCGCACGCGGTTGATCATGCCGGAGACGAGTTGGAAGCCGAGCCAGATCGCCAGCGAGCTGACGGCGTAAATGGCCACCATCGCCAGCACCCGGTTCAGCGGCGGCGCGGCCGAGATGTGCGCCGCCACCGCTTCGCTGTAGCGCAGCGCCAGGAAGTAACTTAGCACCAACGACGCCAGCGATGCTAGCTGCCACGCCAACCCTCGCCAGGCGCCGAGCACGATCGCCAGGCCCAGCACGCCGAGCATGATCCAGTCGTAAGTTTCCATGGCACGCTTCTCCGCCGCTAAATCGCCTAGCCGAACGCGGCGAGAGTATAGCGATTGGCGGGCGGGGCCAGAAGGTTGATCTTGGCTATTTGATCTTGGCGGTGGCGTGGTGTTTTCGATACTCTTCGCGACCGATCGCGCCGCTCGAGTAAGTGGCGTGAGCTAACGAGCCATTTCGCGCTAACAAGCTGACGCGCCGCTGGGGCAGCGGCGGCTAACTCGCAAATTCCGTCAAACTCCAAACGTTCAATATCGAGCACTTCCCATGGCCGGATTTCGCACGCACATTGCTACTAGCACGGTGTTGGGTATCGGCTACGGCGCGGTCGGGGCCATGTATCTGCCGCGCGTCGAGGGTGAAATTCCGCTGGCCAACTGCTTGCTGGCCGCCGGGTTGTGCAGCGTCTCCGGCATGCTCCCCGACCTGGACAGCGATACCGGCGTGCCGATCCGCGAGGTGATGGCGCTCTCCGCCGCGGTAGGTTGATCGCCGGCGAGTTGGCGTTCCTGATTTGCACCGGCCAGGATTTGAATATCCGCTACTTCAAAGCGGGCGCGGTGGTGCTGGGCTTCATGTCGCACCTGGTGCTGGATGAAATCTGGAGCATCGACTTGCGGCGCGGGCTGCCCCGGCTGAAAAAATCTTCCGGCACGGCGATGAAATTCTGGGGAGAAAGCGGCTGGGCAAATTTTGTCACGTACGGCTTGGTGCTGCTGCTGTCGTTCGTCGTCAGCCAGGATCCGAACTGGATGGGCAAGATCGAAACGAACGTGAAGAAACACCGCCACACGCCGGACGTGGCGGTGGAAGCGGCGCAGAAGCTGTGGCGGTGAGGGCGGAGGCTTGAGGCTGGAGACCTGAGTACCGAGTACTCGCCCCCCTGCTCCGCGCTGCGTCAAAAAACCTTTCGGCTATCAATCAGCAGCGTCACTGGCCCATCGTTGACCAACTCGACCGCCATGTCGGCCCGAAAGCGGCCGGTGGCTACTTCGATTTTTTTGCCCGCCGACTTTTCTCCGGTGTCCCCCCGCCCCGCGACGTGCTCCACTAACAGATTGTAAAGTGACTCGGCCAATTCCGGCGGCGCCGCGTCGATGAAGCTGGGGCGGCGGCCGTGGCGACAATCGCCAAGCAGAGTAAACTGGCTGACGACCAGCATCCCCCCGCCGGTGTCGGCAAGCGACAAATTCATCTGCCCCGCAGCGTCGGCGAAGACGCGCAGCTGCACGATCTTCTCCGCCAACTGCCGGGCGTCGTCGGCCGTGTCTTCCTTTGCCACGCCCAGCAGCACCACCAGCCCAGGGCCGATCTGGCCGCAGATGGCGCCGTCGATGGTGACCGACGCTCGGGTGACACGTTGGACGCAGGCCCTCATCTTCGACTCGCTTTCTCAAATCCTATGGGGAGCAACGCTATTCTGAGACACGCTTACGATAGGCCATTTGCGAGAAGCTGACAACGAGCTATCGCAATCCGGCACGGCAGCGGGCCTTTCGGCTCCTCCGCCGGGGTGCGATACTATGGGGCTCTGCGGGAAGGCTTCGTCACGACATAGTTTGGGGCGTTGGCCCAGGCACCCTGCGAGTGTATTCACATATCCGCTCTATCCGCTCATTTCACCTGCAACGTAATTTCAAATATGTCCGCGCTCGGTTGGCTTTCAATATATTGCGCGGCGATGGTCGGCGTGTCGCTCGTCGGCGGGTGGATACCGCTGCTGGTGCGGCTGACGCATCGGCGGATGCAGGTGGCGTTGAGCTTTGTCTCGGGCGTGATGCTCGGCGTGGGGCTGATGCACTTGCTGCCGCACGCGATCTACGAGGGGCAAGCAGCCGCCGGCTCGCTGGAGCGGGCGATGCCGGTCGTCCTCAGTTGGCTGCTGGCCGGGCTGCTGACGATGTTCTTCATCGAGCGTTTTTTTTGCTTCCATCATCACGACGCGCCGCACCACGATGCCCCGCACACCGATGTCGTTCATTCCGACTGTGGTCACAGCGAGCCGGAGGATTTTGGACACGTCGACCACGAGCACGCCCATCAACTGCGCTGGAGCGGCGCGGCGGTGGGCCTCGTAATGCACAGCGCGATCGAGGGCGTGGCGCTGGCCGCCGCAGTCACAGCCGAAGCGGGCCCGGGCCGGTTGGCGCCGCTGGTGGGCTTGAGCACGTTCCTGGTGATCTTTCTGCACAAGCCGTTCGACTCGCTCACACTGGGAACGCTGATGGCGGCCGGCGGAAGGTCGACTCGCTCGCGACATTTAATTAACGCTCTGTTCGCCGCCATCGTGCCACTCGGCGCCGGGTTGTTTTACCTCAGCACACGCCACGCCGACGCGAGTGGAAACGCGACACTCGGAAATTGGTACCTCGCCGCCGCGCTGGCGTTTTCGGCCGGCACGTTCCTGTGCATCTCGCTCAGCGATCTGCTGCCGGAGTTGTATTTCCACCACCACGATCGATTGCTGCTCTCCGCCGCGCTGCTGCTGGGGCTCGGCGTGGCGTGGTTGGCGAGCTTGATGGAAAGTGGCGGGCACTCGCATTCGCGCATTGCGCCGCCGGCGATTGTGGCACCCGCGAACAGTCCCTAGCCCGAAGCGCAAGCGAGGGGGCATCGCGTTTCGTGCTTCCCCCTCGCTTGCGCTTCGGGCTAGCGAGGCTCTTATTCGCTGATCCCCAAACAGTCCAGCATAAACGCATATTCCGTCGCCTGACTATCGAGATAGTCATAACGCCCCGACGCGCCGTTGTGCCCTGCTTCCAGGTCGACCTTCAGCAGCAACAGGTTGTCCCCCTTCTTCGTGGCGCGGAGCTTCGCTACCCACTTGGCGGGCTCCCAGTAGCTCACACGGGTATCGTTGAGGCTGCCGCGGACCAGCATGTGCGGATACGACTGGGCTCGCACGTTTTCGTACGGCGAGTACGACCGGAGCAGGTCGAAATAATCGCGCTGCTGCGGATTGCCCCACTCTTCAAACTCGGTCACGGTCAGCGGCATCTTGGGGTCGAGCATCGTGTGCAGCACGTCGACGAATGGCACGTCGGCGATCGCCACATGGAACAGGTCGGGCCGCATGTTCACCACCGCGCCCACCAGCAACCCGCCGGCGCTCGCGCCGGTGACCACCAGCCGCTGCGGCGACGTGTATTTTTGCTTCACCAGATGCTCGGCGCAGGAGATGAAGTCGGTGAACGAGGTGGGCTTGTGCTTGAGCTTGCCCGCTTCGTACCAGGCGCGGCCCAGTTCGCCGCCGCCGCGGACGTGGGCCACGGCGTAGATGAAGCCCCGGTCGAGCAGGCTCAGCCGGGCGATGTCGAACTGCGGATCCTCGCTCACGCCGTACGCCCCGTAGGCATACATCAGCGTCGGGTTGCGGCCGTTGCGCACCAGGCCTTTGCGATAGACGAGCGAAATGGGAATCCGCGTGCCGTCGGCCGCGGTGGCCTCGATCCGCTCGGTCTGATACTTCGACGCGTCAAAGTCCTTGCCCACGCTGTCGCGCTTCAGCAGCTTTTGCGTGTGTTTCGCCACGTCGTATTCGTACACCGAGTCTGGCGTCAGCGGCGAGGTGAACGTGTAGCGTAACTGGTGCGAGTGGTATTCCGGATTGTTGTCCACGGTGACTTCATACACTGGCTCGGTGAACTCAATGGCGTGCGTCTCGCCGCTCGGCACGTCGCGAATCCGCAGCGTGGGCAAGCCCCGCATGCGCTCCAGCAGCACCAGGTGATCGGCAAACGCTTCGATGCTTTCGAGCTTCACGTCGTCGCGATTCGGAATCACTTCCTGCCAATGGGCCCGATCGGGCGTGGCGATCGGGGCCGACATCAGGCGGAAGTTGCGGGCCTGATCGTTCGTGACGATCCAGAATGTGTCCCCCTGGTGGCGCACACTGTATTCGACTCCCTGCTTGCGGGGCTCGATGATTTGAAATGCCCCCAGCGGCTGCGAAGCGTCCAGATAGCGGACCTCGCTGGTCGTGTTGCTGGCCAGCTCCATCACTAGATATTTTTCGCTCCGCGTGCGGGCGATAGAGAGGAAGAACGCCTTGTCTGGCTCTTCGTAGACCAGCACGTCCTGCTTGGGGTCGGCCCCCATCACGTGGCGATAGAGCCGATAGGGGCGGTTCGACGCGTCGCGCGTGGTGTAGAAGATGGTGCGGTTGTCGTTCGCCCAGGCGACCGCCTCGCCGGCGTTGGAGATTTCGTCCTTGTACAGCTTCCCTTCCTTGAGGTCTTTCACATGCAGCGTGAACTGCTCAGAGCCGCTGTTGTCGATGCCGTAGAGCAGCCAGCGCTGGTCGGGGCTGACTTCCATCGCGCCGAGCGCGACGTAATCGTGCTTCGAGGCGAGGTCGTTTTCGTCCAGCACAATTTCCTCGGGTGCTTCCATGTTGCCGTGGCGGCGGCAATGGATGTTGTATTGGCGATCTTTCTCCCAACGGTTGTAGTAGTAATAGCCGGAGAGCAACTCGGGGACCGTCTGATCGTCTTGCTTCGTGCGGTCGAGGAATTCCTGGTAGAGCTTTTTCTGCAGCTCTTCCGTGTGCTGCAAGACGGCGTCGGCGTAGCGGTTTTCCGAGGTGAGGTAATCCAGCACCTTGTGGTCTTCTTTGTCCTGCAGCCAGAAGTAGTCGTCCTGGATTTGCTGGCCGTGGACGGTGGCAATGTGGGCATCGCGCTCGGCGTGCGGCGGGCGCGGCACGATCGACGGGATGTGCGCCGCCTCGGCCAGCGCTTTGGATTTAGCGGTGGAGTTGCCTGTGGAGTTTATCGATGCGGGGGCCGCAGCGGGCGGTTCGAGCGTCGGCGCCGCGCTGCCGCGCGAACGGGCCGCCAGGGCGGGACTTTCTCCCCACTGGCAGCCGGAGAAGAGCGTCAAGCACGCGGCCCAAACGGCGGCAAGGCCGGTCCACCAGAGGAGGCCGCGGCGGGGCGCGTGAGATTTTTCGTGGGATCGCGTGCGGGTTTCGCGGTGAGGCGAGTCGCCCTTGTAATTGGCGGACGACAGATTTTTCTTTTGGGAGGCGGGATCGGCGAGACTCGTCATGCGAAGGCTCTTTCGTGCGAGACAACAATCCATTGTGAACCGCACCGACGCCGCGCCCCGGCGTGCGAGCGGCGCGCCGGCGGCGTCGTGAAGCGGCGCCCCGCCAATAGTACGATCATAGCAACCGCAGGGCGAACCCGCGACCTGGGTTCGATTGCCAATTGCCGCTGATATTTGCCAGGGCTGATAAGAGCAGCTTTCGCCCGTGCGTTGTTAGTGCCTGGGGCAACGCCCCAGAATTAATGGCTTGAAAAATCTGGGGCGTTGCCCCAGCCACCCGCCGCAACATGCTAGTGTAGTGCTTCACTGATACGGGAACTTATTTGGCGTGTTGCACGTCATAGCGTTCATCAGGAGGATGAACGGATGCGGATTGCACCAGCCATCGTGGTTTCGGACGAGGATCGACGGACATTGCAGCGGTGGTCGC